>CBFGNA010000234.1:0-4712 GCA_965650045.1 uncultured Polaromonas sp. | reverse complement strand
GCCGCCGAGTCGGCGATTGGTCTGGCCATCCTCGTGCTGCTGTTCCGCAACAAGTCCAGCATCAACGTCGACGAACTCAACACGCTCAAGGGATGAAGATGACCTTCCCTCTCGACGCGACCTTTGCCCGCGCCTCCGGCCTGGCGGAAGAAATCTGATATGGCCTCCACCCTCAACGCTTCAACCCTGCTTGCCGTCCCGCTGGCGCCTCTGGCGGGTGCCTTGCTGGCCGGTATTTTCGGAACCACCTTTGGCGGCAACTGGATAGGGCGCCGCCTGTCGCACACGCTGACCATCCTCGGGGTGCTTGTGGCTTTTGTGATCTCCGCCATGACGCTGAAAAGCGTGGCGGTGGATGGCGCGCGCTTCAATGAAACGCTCTACACCTGGATGGTTGTCGGTGGCCTGAAGATGGAAGTCGGCTTTCTGGTCGATGGCCTCACAGCCATGATGATGTGTGTGGTGACCTTTGTCTCTCTCATGGTCCACATCTACACCATCGGCTACATGGAAGAAGATGAGGGCTACAACCGTTTCTTTGCCTACATCTCGTTGTTCACCTTCTCGATGCTGATGCTGGTGATGAGCAACAACATGCTGCAGCTCTTCTTTGGCTGGGAAGCGGTGGGTCTCGTTTCTTATTTGTTGATCGGCTTCTGGTTCAACAAACCCACGGCCATCTTTGCCAACATGAAGGCCTTTCTGGTCAACCGCGTCGGCGACTTCGGTTTCATCCTCGGGATTGGCCTGCTGGCTGCTTATGCCGGGACGCTCAACTACACCGAAGTTTTTGCCAAGTCGAACGAAATTGCTGCGCTGAGCCTTCCCGGCACGGACTGGATGTTGATCACCGTGATCTGTATCTGCCTGTTCATCGGCGCCATGGGCAAGTCAGCACAGTTCCCGCTGCATGTCTGGCTGCCCGACTCCATGGAAGGCCCAACCCCCATCTCTGCGCTGATCCACGCCGCCACCATGGTGACGGCCGGCATCTTTATGGTGGCCCGCATGTCGCCGCTGTTTGAACTCAGCGATACCGCCTTGAGTTTCATCATGGTGATCGGCGGCATCACGGCCCTGTTCATGGGCTTTCTGGGCATCATCCAGAACGACATCAAGCGTGTGGTGGCGTATTCGACCCTGTCGCAGCTGGGTTACATGACGGTTGCGCTGGGTGCATCGGCCTACTCCGTCGCCGTGTTCCACCTGATGACGCACGCTTTTTTCAAGGCCCTGTTGTTCCTGGCTGCTGGCTCGGTGATCATGGGTGTGCACCACAACCAGGACATCCGCTGGATGGGCGGCTTGCGCAAATACATGCCCATCACCTGGATCACCGCCTTGCTGGGTTCACTCGCGCTGATCGGAACGCCCCTGTTTGCAGGTTTTTATTCCAAGGACAGCATCATTGAAGCGGTGCATGCCAGCCACCTGGCTGGGGCAGGCTTTGCCCACTTTTCCGTCTTGGCCGGTGTTTTTGTGACGGCGTTTTATTCCTTCCGCATGTATTTCCTGGTGTTCCACGGGAAGGAACGCTTTGACCAGAACCCCGATGCCCATCACGATGACCACGGGCACGGACACCATGACGATCACCATGTGCCGCACGAGTCTCCCTGGGTGGTGACGGCGCCGCTGCTGCTGCTGGCCATTCCTTCTGTTGTGATCGGGTTCCTGACCATCGACACTCTGCTTTTCGGCGACTTTCTCAAGGACGCCATCACCGTCAATGCGGAAAAGCATCCCGCCATGGCCGAACTGGCTGAAATGTTTCATGGTCCGGCCCAGATGGCCTTGCACGGCCTGACGACCGCGCCGTTCTGGCTGGCACTGGCAGGCGTTGTCGCCGCTTACTACATGTACATGGTGAATCCGGCGCTGCCGGCCGCCATCAAGCGCCGGGTGGAGCCGCTCTACAAGCTGCTCGAAAACAAGTACTACATGGACTGGTTCAATGAAAACGTGCTGGCTCGCGGGGCGCGTATGCTGGGCTTTGGTCTCTGGAAAGGCGGCGACGAGAAGATGATCGACGGCACCCTGGTCAATGGCTCCTGGAAACTGGTGGGCTGGGTGTCCAGCGTCGTGCGCAAGGTCCAGACGGGTTACATCTACCACTACGCACTGGCCATGATCATGGGTATTTTCATCCTGATCAGCTATTTCGCGACCTGGCCGATGATCAAAGAAATGCTCAACAAATAAGCGACAAGAGGAATAACAAAAATGGGATTGTTGAGTCTTGCCATCTGGACGCCGATTGTTTTCGGCGTCGTGCTGCTGGCGCTAGGCCGTGACGACCAGGCACGCAGCGTGCGCTGGATCGCGCTGGTGGGTGCCATCGTGAGTTTCCTGGTGACCTTGCCGCTTTATGGCGGCTTCGAGCTGGGCACCGCATCGATGCAGTTTGTCGAGAAGGCCGCCTGGATCGACCGCTTTTCCATCAACTATCACCTGGGCGTGGACGGCATCTCCCTGTGGTTTGTGCTGCTCACGGCCTTCATCAACGTGGTGGTCGTCATTGCCAGCTGGGAATCCATCACCAGCCGCGTGAATCAGTACATGGCCGCCTTTCTGATCCTCAGCGGCTTGATGATTGGTGTCTTCACCGCGCTCGATGGCATGTTGTTTTATGTCTTTTTCGAGGCGACGCTGATTCCGATGTACCTGATCATCGGTATCTGGGGCGGTCCGAAGAAGATCTACGCGGCGTTCAAGTTCTTTCTTTACACCTTGCTCGGCTCGCTGTTGATGCTGATTGCCCTGATCTTCCTTTACGTGAAGTCCGGTGGCAGTTTTGACCTGGCCACCTGGTACCAGCTGCCACTGAGCAGTACCGCGCAAACCTTTCTCTTCTTTGCTTTTTTTGCCGCCTTCGCCGTCAAGGTGCCGATGTGGCCGGTGCACACCTGGCTGCCCGATGTGCACGTCGAGGCGCCCACCGGTGGTTCGGCCGTGCTGGCCGCCATCATGCTCAAGCTCGGCGCCTACGGCTTCCTGCGCTTCTCGATGCCGATTGCGCCCGACGCCTCGCGTGAATGGGCCTGGCTGATGATCGCGCTGTCTCTGATCGCCGTGATTTATGTGGGCCTGGTGGCCATGGTCCAGCAGGACATGAAAAAGCTGGTGGCTTACTCCTCGGTCGCGCACATGGGTTTTGTCACGCTGGGCTTTTTTATCTTCAATGACCTCGGTGTGTCCGGCGGTATCGTGCAGATGATTGCGCACGGTTTTGTTTCCGGCGCCATGTTCCTGTGCATCGGCGTGCTGTACGACCGCGTGCACTCGCGCGAAATCGCCAGTTACGGCGGGGTGGTCAACACCATGCCCAAGTTCGCCGCGTTTGCCTTGCTGTTTGCCATGGCGAACTGCGGTTTGCCGGCCACCGCCGGATTTGTCGGCGAGTGGATGGTCATCCTGGGTGCCGTCAGGTTCAACTTCTGGATCGGCCTGGCGGCAGCGACTGCCCTGATATTCGGTGCGGCCTACACGCTGTGGATGTTCAAGCGGGTTTACCTCGGGCCGGTGACCAACGACAACGTCAAGGGGCTGACCGACATCAACAGCCGCGAGTTCCTGATGCTGGCATTGCTGGCGATAGCGGTGATGTTCATGGGCATCTACCCCAAACCCTTCACTGACGTGATGGACAGCTCGGTCGCCAGCCTGCTCAAGCATGTTGCGGCCTCGAAGCTCCAGTAAGCAACCCTTCCAGAAGAATTCAGATGATTGACAAACTCAGTTGGATCGCGGTTTACCCGGAAATCGTCCTTTTGGCGATGGCGTGTGTGATCGCGCTGGTGGATCTTGGCGTCAAAAGCCCGCAACGCACGCTGACCTATGTGCTCACCTTGCTGACCCTGGCCGTGGTGGCCGCGCTGACGGCGGCTTATGCCATCGGTGGCAACACCATTTACGGCTTCGGCAAGATGGTGGTCAGTGATCCCATGGCCAACTGGCTCAAGTGCTTCGCCTCCGTTGCCATGATGGTTACCCTGGTTTATGCACGGCCTTATGCCGCCGACCGCCAGATGCTGCGGGGCGGTGAGCTTTTCACGCTGGGCATGTTTGCGTTGCTGGGCATCTTTGTGATGATCTCCGGCCATAACTTTCTGGTGCTCTACATGGGCCTGGAGCTCATGACATTGTCCAGCTACGCACTGGTGGCGCTGCGCCGCGACAACGCCACGGCCACTGAAGCTGCGATGAAATATTTTGTGCTGGGCGCACTGGCATCCGGCTTCCTGCTGTACGGCCTGTCCATGATGTACGGCGCCACAGGGTCGCTGGACGTCAACGAGGTTTATCAGGCCATTGCCAGCCGCCAGGTGAAACACTCGGTGCTGGTGTTCGGTCTGGTGTTCATCGTGGCGGGTCTGGCTTTCAAGCTCGGCGCCGTGCCCTTTCACATGTGGCTGCCCGATGTCTACCAGGGCGCGCCCACGGCCATTACCCTGTTGATCGGTGCTGCACCGCAGCTTGCAGCCTTTGCCATCTGCATCCGCCTTCTGGTGCAGGGCATGCTGCCGCTGGCCATTGACTGGCAACAGATGCTGGCCATTCTGGCCATTGGCTCGCTCCTCATCGGCAATCTGGCGGCGATTGCGCAGTCCAACTTGAAGCGCATGCTGGCGTTCTCCACCATCTCCCAGATGGGCTTTCTGCTGCTCGCGCTCCTGGCTCCTGCAGCGCCCGTGTCGGTCGCCGCACAACAG
>CBFGNA010000233.1:0-4716 GCA_965650045.1 uncultured Polaromonas sp. | reverse complement strand
CGGCTTGACGATCAGCGGCAAACCCAGGCCGTCGGGCACGCCCACCACCTGCTGGCGGTCAAAGGCGCCTCGGCGCAGCAAGACATATTTCGGGGTTGGCAAGCCTTCGGCCAGCCAGATGCGCTTGGTGGTGACCTTGTCGATGGAAATGCTGGACGCCATCACACCCGAGCCGGTGTAGGGAATGCCCATCAGCTCCAGTGCGCCCTGCACCGTACCGTCTTCGCCGAAGCGGCCATGCAATGCGATGAAGCAACGCTGGAAGCCCTCGCGCTTGAGCTCACCGATGTCGCGTTCCGCAGGATCGAACGCATGGGCATCGACATCGCGCGAGCGCAATGCCTCCAGCACGCCGCGTCCCGACATCAGCGACACCTCGCGTTCGGCCGAGCGGCCACCGAGCAGCACCGCCACCTTGCCGAATTCAGCAACATTCAGGCTCACAGCCCTTTCCCTTCCTGCGTCGTGCGCTCTGTTTTTTGTAGCAAATCGAGGAGTTTTGCGGGAACGCCGCCTATCGTTCCTGCACCCATGCAAATCACCACGTCGCCGCCCCGCGCGTTGTCGGCAATCGCCTGCGGCATGGCTTCAATGTCATCGACAAACACCGGCTCGACCTTGCCGGCGACACGCAGCGCGCGCGCCAGCGAGCGGCCATCGGCCGCAACAATGGGAGCCTCGCCGGCCGCGTAGACCTCGGACAGCAGCACGCTGTCGGCCTGGCCGATGACCTTGATGAAATCTTCAAAGCAGTCGCGCGTGCGCGTGAAGCGGTGCGGCTGGAAGGCCAGCACCAGGCGGCGGCCCGGAAAGGCGCCACGTGCGGCAGCCAGTGTGGCGGCCATCTCGACCGGATGGTGGCCATAGTCGTCCACCACCGTGAAGATTCCGCCGCCGGGCGCCGGCACGTCGCCATAACGCTGGAAGCGCCGGCCCACACCCCTGAAATCGGCCAGCGCCTTTTGTACCGCGGCATCGGGGATATTCAGCTCCACGGCCACGGCGATGGCCGACAGGGCGTTGAGCACGTTGTGCTCGCCAGGCAGGTTCAACACCACCGGCAGGTCCGGCAGGGTCACGCCGTTGCGCCGTTGCACCGTGAAATGCATTTGTCCGTTCACGGCCTTCACCTTGATGGCCCGCACCTGCGCGCCTTCGTTGAAGCCATAACTGGTGATCGGACACGACACCTGCGGCACGATGTCACGCACCGCGGCGTCGTCGGTACACAGGATGGCCGTGCCGTAAAAAGGCATGCGGTGCAGAAAATCGACAAAAGCCTTTTTCAGGTTGCCGAAATCATGGCCGTAGGTTTCCATGTGGTCGGCGTCGATGTTGGTGACCACCGCCATCACAGGCAACAGGTTCAGGAAGGACGCATCGGACTCATCGGCTTCAACCACGATGTAGTCGCCGGAGCCCAGTTTGGCATTGGCGCCGGCGCTGTTCAGGCGCCCGCCGATCACAAAGGTCGGATCCAGCCCGCCTTCGGCCAGCACACTGGCGACCAGGCTGGTGGTGGTGGTTTTTCCGTGCGTTCCGGCGATGGCAATGCCCTGCTTCAGGCGCATCAGTTCGGCCAGCATGAGCGCGCGCGGCACCACGGGAATGCGTTTTTCACGCGCGGCCAGCACTTCCGGGTTGTCCGCCTGAACCGCGGTGGACGTGACCACGGCATCGACGTTGGCGAGGTTGCCCGCTGCATGGCCGACAAAGGTCTTGATACCCAGGCTGGCCAGCCGCTGCAGCGTGGCGCTGCTGGACAGGTCGGAGCCCGAGATGACATAACCCAGGTTGTGCAGCACCTCGGCAATCCCGGACATGCCCGAGCCGCCCAGGCCGATGAAGTGAATGTGTTTGATCGCGTGTTTCATGACGCCAGCTCCTCGCAGGCGGCCACCACTTCGGCGGTGGCATTTGTTTTTTGCATCTTTTTGGCCTGCAGCGCCCGCTGCACAAGCGCGAGGCGCTCTGTTTTTTGTAGCATGCCGGCGAGGTACTGCGGGGTCAGTGCCTGCTGCGCCACCAGCCAGCCGCCCCCCTGGTCCACCAGGAAAGCGGCGTTGCGGGTCTGGTGGTCATCCACCGCCGCAGGAAAAGGCACAAACAGCGCGGCGGCGCCGACAGCAGCGATTTCTGTCACGGTGCTTGCACCGGCGCGGCAGACCACCAGATCGGCCTCGGCAAAGGCGCCGGCGGTGTCTTCAATAAAAGGCGTGAGTTCAGCCGCCACACCGGCTGCACGGTAGTTTTCGCGCAGCGCATCGATCTGGCTGGCGCCGCTCTGGTGTAACACGTGCGGCCGCTGGGCCTCGGGAATCAGCGCCAGCGCCTGCGGAACAACCGTGTTGAGCGCCTGCGCACCGAGGCTCCCTCCGACCACCAGGACTTTGAGAGGCCCGCTGCGTCCGGCAAAACGGCTTTGCGGTTCAGGCTGCTGCGTGAATGCCGGGCGCAAGGGGTTGCCCACCCACCGGGCATTTTTCATCACCTCCGGAAAGGCCGTGAATACGCGGTCCGCGACGCTGCCCAACACCTTGTTGACCATGCCGGCCACGGAATTCTGCTCGTGCAGCACCAGTGGTTTGCCCAGCAACACACTCATCAGGCCGGCCGGAAAGGCGATGTAGCCGCCCAGTCCCACCACCACATCGGGCTGGACGCGTCGGAGCACCGTGATGCTTTGCCAGAAGGCCTTGAGCAGGCGCATGGGCAGCAAAGCCAGAGTGAGCGGGCCCTTGCCTCGCACGCCGGAAAAATCGATGGTTTCAAAAACAAAACCGCGCGGCGGCACCAGCTGGCTTTCCATGCTGGGCCGTTCAGCCGTGCCTTTGCCACCCAGCCAGTGAACCTGCCAGCCACGCTCGCGCAAGGCTTCAGCCACCGCAAGCCCCGGAAAGATGTGGCCGCCGGTGCCGCCGGCCATGATGAGAGCGCATTTCAACTTCGCCCCCCTCTCATCAACAGTCTGTTCTCGTAGTCAATCCGCAGCACCACGGCCAGTGAAATCAAATTCATCAGAATCGCCGAGCCGCCGTAACTCATGAGCGGCAGGGTCAGGCCCTTGGTCGGCAATGCCCCGAGATTGACGCCCACATTGATGAAAGCCTGAAAGCCCATCCAGATCCCCACGCCTTGCGCCACCAGCCCGGCAAACAGGCGGTCCAGCGCAATCGACTGGCGGCCGATGTGCATGATGCGGCGTGTCATCCACATGAACGCACCGATCACGCACAGCACACCCACAAAACCGAACTCCTCGCCAATCACCGCCAGCAGGAAGTCGGTGTGTGCTTCCGGCAGCCAGTGCAGCTTTTCGATGCTGCCGCCCAGGCCCACGCCAAAAATCTCTCCGCGCCCGAAAGCAATCAGCGAGTGGGACAGCTGGTAGCCCTTGCCCATGGAATATTTGTCGCTCCAGGGATCGAGGTAGGCAAAGATGCGCTCACGGCGCCAGTCGCTGAGCATCACCATCAGGCCAAAGGCAATCACCACCACCGTGGCAATCACAAAAAACATGCGGGCATTGACGCCACCGAGGAAAAGAATGCCCATGGCGATCACCGAGATCACCATGAAGGCGCCCATGTCGGGCTCTGCCAGCAGCAGCAGGCCCACAATGCCGATGGCCACGGCCATGGGCATCACAGCGCGGAAGAAGCGCTCCTTGACTTCCATCTTGCGCACCATGTAGTCGGCGGCGTACAGCAGCACCGCGAACTTGGCCAGTTCGGACGGCTGGAAATTCATGAAGCCCAGCGAAATCCAGCGCCGGGCACCATTGACACCCTTGCCGATGAAGGGAATCAGCACCAGCATCAGCAACACCAGCGAGGCCACAAATAACCACGGCGCCAGCTTCTCCCAGGTTGCCACCGGCACCTGGAAGGTCAGAAGGGCCACCGCAAAGGCGACGCCCAGCGACAGCGCGTGCCGCAGCAAAAAGTGGGTGTGGGCATAACGCGCGAACTTGGGGTTGTCCGGCATGGCAATCGAGGCCGAATACACCATCACCAGGCCCCAGGCCAGCAGCGCCACCGTCACCCAGATCAGCGCCTGATCAACACCCGACAGACGAACCGGCGCAGACGCCGTGCGTGACGCGCCCTGGCCGCCCAAACGTACGGGCAAGCCGTCGCCACCCGGGCCGGTCAGCCCGGACCACCAGCCGGCAAGACGCGTGGCCACAGTCATGCCACCACCCCCGCATCCCGTGCCAGCGCTTGCACCGCTTCAAAAAAGACCTGCGCGCGGTGGCCATAGTTGTCGAACATGTCAAAACTGGCGCAGGCCGGCGACATCAGCACGGCATCGCCGGTTTGTGCCTGTGCCGCGGCAAGTCCGACAGCAGCTTCCATGGAAACCGCATCCATCAGCGGAACACCGGTGCCTTCCAGTGCGCTGCGAATGGCCGGTGCATCGCGTCCGATCAGGATCACGGCCCGTGCATAGTGGCGCACCGGGTCTGCGAGCGGCGAAAAATCCTGCCCCTTCCCGTCGCCCCCGGCGATCAGCACCAGCTTGCGTTCAGCGCCCAGGCCGGTCAGTGCGGCCACGGTCGCGCCCACGTTGGTGCCTTTGCTGTCGTCAAAATACTCGACGTCATGGACGACCGCCACCGGCGTGACACGGTGCGGCTCGCCGGTGTAGTCACGCAGGCCGTGCAACATGGACGCCAGCGTGCCGCCGACGGCACCGGCGAGCGCCAGCGCTGCC
>CBFGNA010000232.1:0-4734 GCA_965650045.1 uncultured Polaromonas sp. | reverse complement strand
CGTCCGGCACGCGGGGACAGTGCTGGTGGGCCAGCTCGCCGTGATGGCCTATGGCGTGGCCGATACCATCATTGCCGGCCGGTACAGCGACGAGGCGCTGGCCGCGCTGTCGGTGGGCTCCGCCATCTACATCAGCGTCTACGTCGGCCTGATCGGCATTGTTCAGGCCTTGCTGCCGATCTGGGCCGAGCTGCACGGCGCCCGCCAGCCGGCGGCGCTGGGCCGCTCCCTGCGGCAGAGCCTTTACCTGTGCGCCTTGCTGACCATCGCCGGCATGGCTGCCCTGCTGTTTCCGGGCGCGCTGCTGCGGTGGGCACAAGTGCCGGAGGCCATGCAGGCCGAGGTCCGGGCCTACCTGGCGGTGCTGGCTGCCGCGCTGCTGCCCGCCCTGCTGTTCAGGATTTACAGCACCTTCAACCAGTCGCTGGGTCGCCCCCTTCTGATCACCTGGCTGCAACTGGCGGCGCTGTGCATCAAGATCCCGCTCTCGATCTGGCTGGTGGCAGGCGGTGCCGGGCTGCCGCCGCTGGGTGTGGTGGGCTGCGCCTGGGCCACCCTGGTGGTCAACTACAGCCTGGTGCTGCTGGCGTGGCTGATGCTGCGCACCCAGGACATTTATGCACCCTACCGGCTGTGGACCCGGATGGAAAAGCCCGACTGGCGGCAGATCGCAAGCTTTGCCCGCCTCGGGGTGCCGGGCGGCTTGGCATACCTGGTGGAAGTCACCTCCTTCACCCTGATGGCCTTGTTCATCGCGCGCCTGGGCACGGCGGCCTCGGCCAGCCACCAGATCGCGGCCAGCCTCGCCTCGGTGCTGTACATGGCGCCGCTGTCGATTGCCATTGCCTGCAGCGCCCGTGTATCGTTCTGGCATGGCGCCGGCCGGCCGGACCAGGCGGCGCGCGCCGTCTGGACAGGTTTCAGGCTTGCAGCCCTTTCTGCGCTTGCGCTGTCAGCTATTTTAATGATAGCAAATAGAAGCCTCGCCGGGCTCTATTCCAGCACGCCGGCGGTGGCCTCGCTGGCGTCCAGCCTGTTGCTCTGGGTGGCGGTGTATCACCTGGGTGATGCGGTCCAGGCCGTCTGCGCCTTCCTGCTGCGCTGTTATCGCATCACGCTCACGCCCCTGCTGCTGTACGGCATCACGCTGTGGGGGCTCGGCCTGCTGGGCGGTTACACGCTGGCCTACCGGGGCCTGGGCAGCTACCCGGCCATGCCATCCGCGGCAAGCTTCTGGGCCGCCAGCAGCGCCGGCATGATTCTGGTCGCGCTTTGTCTCGCCGCCTTGCTGGGCTACACCGTGCGGCGCAGCCTCAGGGCGCCGCGGGTGGCTGGAGCTGACGCACGCGGTTGAGCGGAAACATGATCGAAAACCGGGAGCCCTGCCCCGGCTGGCTCTCGATCTGCAACTCGGCCCCATGGCGCTGGGCCACATGTTTGACAATCGCCAGACCGAGGCCGGTGCCACCGGTTTCGCGCGAGCGGCTGCGGTCAATGCGGTAGAACCGTTCGGTCAGGCGCGGAATATGTTCGGTCGCGATGCCCGGCCCGCTGTCCTGCACCTGGAAACGCCCCCGGCCGTCGTCCAGCAGCGTCCAGCCGACGCGAATCGCGCCGCCGGCCGG
Organism: uncultured Polaromonas sp.; assembly: GCA_965650045.1. Taxonomy (GTDB): domain Bacteria; phylum Pseudomonadota; class Gammaproteobacteria; order Burkholderiales; family Burkholderiaceae_C; genus Polaromonas. The sequence continues at coordinate 3,109 of CBFGNA010000232.1, read as the reverse complement.
GGTGTAGCGCACGGCATTGCTCACCAGATTGGACATGGCGCTGAGCAGTTCGTTGTGCGAACCGGCAATTTCACACGGCGACCCCGCGTCGAATTCCAGACGGTGGCCGCCAGGCGCCAGCACGGCCGACAGCGCGCGGGCCTCCTGCTCGCATTGCGCCAGCAAGGCCGCCGTGCCCACCCAGGCTGCGGGATCCGGCAAGGGGCTGCCCTCCAGGCGCGACAGCGTCAGCAAATCACTGACCAGCGTCTGCATGCGCTGTGATTGTTGCGCCATCAGGCCCAGGTAGCGGCTGCGCTCCGGCTCCTGCAGCGGCAAGGTCTGCAGGGTCTCGATGAAGCCCGAAAGCACGGTGAGCGGTGTGCGGATTTCGTGCGACACATTGGCCACAAAATCGCGGCGCATGGCTTCAGCCAGCTCCAGCGCAGTGATGTCGCGGGACAGCAGCAGCCGCCGCTGGTTGCCGTAGGCGTGCAGATGCACCGACAGCTTCACCGGCCGCGCCGGCGTGGACAGGCCGCCGGGAATGGTCACATCGGCTGAAAAATCACCGGAGGTCAGGTAGGCCGTGAAGGCCGGGTCGCGGACCAGGTTGGTGATGTGCTGCATCACATCGCGTTTGGCGTCGAAGCCGAAATGCTGCGCCGCCGTCTGGTTGCACCACTCGATCCGCCCTTGCGCATCCAGCAGCACCACACCATTGGGAGAGGCCTGCATGGCCGCCAGGAACTCATTGAGCCTGGCCTGGCTTTCCCGGTAATGGTTGTCGCGGTTCTTCAGCAGGCGGCGCATGCGGTCTGCCACATCACCCCAAATGCCGAGCGGCGCGCGCACCATGCCCGCTGCCGTGCCCGGCACGTCCACGTTCTGTTCGCTGCGCAGCCACACCAGCAGGCGGGCCAGCTGCAGGGTGTCGAGCAGCAACCAGGCAAAACCACCCAGCACCAGGCCAGGCGCGATGCCATGGCGCCCCCCCAGCCACCAGCCGGCAAGCGAGCCCAGCAGCAGGCAGGCCGCAAAGGTCAGCCAGCGATTGATCATGCCCGGGATGGTGCCACAGGCGGCGCCAGCGCGGTCAGCCGGTAACCGGCCCCCCGCACGGTTTCCACCATGGCGCCTGCCGCGCCCAGCGCCTCGCGCAGGCGCTTGACATGCACATCCACCGTGCGTTCCTCGATGAACACGTGGTCACCCCAGACCTTGTCAAGCAGCGTGCTGCGGCTATGCACACGTTCGGCGTGTTTCATCAGGTAGTGCAGCAGCTTGAACTCGGTCGGTCCGAGCTTGAGCTCCTGCCCCTGATGGAAGATGCGGTGGGTTCCGGCGTCAAGCATCAGCGCCCCCACGGTGACGCTGTCATTGACCGATTCAGGGGCGCGGCGGCGCAGCACCGCACGTATGCGGGCGAGCAGTTCCTGGGTCGAAAACGGTTTGGTGATGTAGTCGTCTGCCCCCGCATCCAGCCCGGCCACCTTGTCCGGCTCGTCGCCACGGGCCGTCAGCATGAGGATGGGAATGGAGCGCGTGCGCGCCTGCTTGCGCAGATGGCGCGCCAAAGCCAGGCCGCTCTGGCCCGGCAACATCCAGTCCAGCAGGATGGCGTCGGGCAGCACGGCATCCAGCTCGCGTTGCGCGGCCACACTGTCGCCGGCGATGACAGGCAGGAAGCCGCCGTGCGTCAGGTTGACGGCAATCAGCTCGGCAATCGCCGGTTCGTCTTCAACAATCAGGATGCGTGGCTGGTGTTTCATGACATGGAAAGCGGGAAGCAGTTGGCACGGGGCATTGGATTTCCCGCCGGGCCGCCCCAAGGGAAAATCGCGCCCCCTCGGGGGGCAGCGACGACACGCAGTGCGGAGCGTGGGGGCATTATTTCACCGCCGACTCGATCTGCTCCATGGGCGTGTGCCGCACGTCGGCGCCCTTGACGATATAGATGATGAACTCGGCAATGTTCTTGGCATGATCGCCGACGCGTTCTATGGCCTTGGCCACAAACAGCAGGTCCAGGCTGGCGGAAATGGTCCGCGGGTCTTCCATCATGTAGGTGATGAGCTTGCGCACAAACCCGTCGAACTCCTGGTCGATCAGGTCGTCTTCCTTCAGGATGGAGACCGCCACTGCCGTGTCCAGGCGGGCAAAGGCATCCAGGGCCTTGCGCAGCAGGCCGGAGGCCAGCTCCGCAGCGACGTTCAGCTCCGATGAAGGCAAGGCCCGCGACGAACCGCTTTCGCTGATGGACTTGACCATGCGGGCAATCTTTTCGGCCTCGTCGCCGGCACGTTCGAGGTTGGCGGTCGTCTTGGAGATCGCAATCAGCAGGCGCAGGTCGCGCGCCGTCGGCTGGCGGCGCGCAATGATGGACGACAGGTCGCGGTCGATATCGACTTCCATCGCATTCACGCGGGCTTCGGTTTCGATCACCTGGTTGGCGGTCTCGGCACTGAACTGGGACAGCGCGTAAATCGCCAGGCGAATTTGCGATTCGACCAGCCCGCCGAGCTCCATCACGCGCGAGGAGACGCCGTTGAGTTCGCTGTCGAACTGGGTGGAAAGGTGTTTTTCAGGCATGTTCTTTATCCTTTTTTGCAGCCAACTGATGGCGAGAAAGCAATCAGAACGGCGCGGAACCGGCTTTGCCGGGCCGCTGCCGTTGCCCCTGCAAGGGGGGTCCGGCTACTCGCAGTGAGCCGAGAAGGGGTGTTCAACCGAATCTCCCGGTGATGTAGTCTTCGGTTTCCTTGCGCTTGGGCTTGAAGAAGATGTCTTCGGTCACGCCAAACTCCACCAGGTCGCCCAGATACATGTAGGCGGTGTAATCGCTGCAACGCGCCGCCTGCTGCATGTTGTGTGTCACGATGACCACGGTGTAGTCATTCTTCAACTCGGTGATCAGTTCTTCCACCTTGGCGGTGGAAATCGGATCGAGGGCCGAGCAGGGTTCGTCGAGCAGCAGCACTTCGGGCTTGATGGCAATCCCGCGCGCAATACACAGGCGCTGCTGCTGCCCGCCCGACAGGCTGGAACCACTCTGGTTCAGCTTGTCCTTGACCTCGGTCCACAAGGCAGCCTTGCGCAAGGCCCATTCCACCCGTTCATCCATGTCGGC
>CBFGNA010000231.1:0-4736 GCA_965650045.1 uncultured Polaromonas sp. | reverse complement strand
CACGGGAGCGAGCTTGCCGATGCGGGCGCGTTCGGTCAGGTCCAGCGTGTATTTTTTCAGGGCTTCGCGCTGGCCTTCGGCCTCGGGGCTGTCCATCTTTTCGCCCCCGCGCACGGCGTCAATCGCCGACTCCAGCGCCTTGCGGGTCAGGCCGGCTTCTTTGGCCAGCTTGCCAACGTCGGCCTTGCTGTCGGCCACGGCCAGCAGGAAGAGCTCACCGGCGATGAACTGGTCGCCGCGCTTGATGGATTCCTTTTCGGTCGCCTGCAGCAGTTTGGCCAGCTCGGGGCCGACCTGGATCTGTTCCTGGCCCGAGACCGTCGGCAGCTTCTTCACGGCGGCGTCGGTCGCCGCCTGCAGCGCATTCACGTTGACACCGGCGCGCTGCAACAAGGCCTTGGGCCCGTCGTCCTGCGCCAGCATCGCCGCCAGCAGGTGGACTGGCTCGATGTAGGCGTTGTCGTTGCCCAGCGCGAGCGATTGTGCGTCGCTGAGGGCTTCCTGGAATTTGGTGGTGAGTTTGTCCTGGCGCATGGGGCGTCCCTTCAAAATGGATTGCCGTAGATCTGGGGTTGAAAGCGGCGGTTTTCAATAGTCCCGCCACAGTCCCGGCGCCGCGGCGGGCTGCCCTGCCCCCCGTGGTTCTAGAATCGTTTGCATGAACATACATCAGGTGTCGGTCAGCTACGTGATGGAACAGGACCGGCTGTTGATACGGATCAACGGCAAGGAAGGCGGCGAAATGCGCGCCTGGATGACGCGCCGGCTGGCGCTGGGGCTGCTGCCCGTCCTGGGCCAGACCACCACGGAGCAGATCAGCAAGGTCGCCGCCGCGGCCATCACCACCGCCGCGCCCCCGGCTGCCGGCGCCGATGCGCAGCGCGGCCAGATGCTGGCCGCCTTCGAGACGGAAGCCGAGCTGCGCGGCGGGGATTTTGAGACGCCTTACCGGACGCCCGAGGGTGCGCCGGCCGACCCGGCGCTGGACGCCGAGCCGCTGTTGCTGACAGAGATCAAGGTCACACTGCTGGGCAACGGCCAGTTGCAATTGCAATTGTTTGAAAAATTGCCGGGCCAGGCCATGGTGCGCAACTTCCAGGTAGTCATGGAGCCGCAACTGAGCAACGCCTTGCTGCGCCTGCTCCACCAGAGCGTGACGGCCTCGCAATGGCTGCAACTGCCCACCCTTGCCGAGCAGGCCAGCCTGGTCGCCACCGCCGAGCCGCTCGAACTGTCGGCCGATCTGGCCAAGCCGAAGTACCTCAACTGAGGGGCGCTGGCGCCCCCGCAGGCGGGCGCGGGCTCAACCGGCCTTGGCCGCTTCCAGCGAGAAGCCGGCGACTTTTTTGTAGTGCTCCGAAATTTCGCGCAGTTCCTGCTGGCTGATCAATTCGTCAATGTTGGCAAACGGCTTGCCGCCGCTGAGCTCATCGACCTTGATGTTGATGAAGTCGGGCGGCACCGAGCGGTTGGTCAGCACAATGTTGGCGGTTGGCGCCAGCCGCAGCTTTTCATAGGCCAGCAAGGCGGCGCGGCCATCCCCACCCGCACCGGCCAGTTGTTCGGCCAGCGTGCGCCCGTCGATGATGGCCTGCGCCGAACCGTTGGAGCCGCGCGGGTACATCGGGTGAGCGGCGTCGCCCAGCAAGGTCACGCGGCCAAAGGTCCACTGCGGCACCGGATCCTTGTCCACCATCGGGTACTCAAGAATCTGTTCGGCGCCCTCGATCAGCGCCGGCACATCCAGCCACGGGAAACGCCAGTCCCTGAAGATGTCCTGAAAGTCGCGCGCGTCGCCCTCGTGGTTCCAGTCGTTCATGGCCGCGTCGCCGCGCTGGATCTCGGCCACCCAGTTGATGAGCTGGTAGCCCGCAGCGTCGAGCTTGTCCACGATGGGGTAAATCACCATCTTGCCGGTCTCGATGGAGCCGATGCGCATATAACTCTTGCCGGTCAGGATGGGTTTGTGCCGCGTCACGCCGCGCCAGGTGTTGATGCCGGCAAACGCCACTTTTTCGTCGGGATAGAACTGGCGGCGCACGGTGGAATTGACGCCGTCGCAGGCGATCACCACGTCGGCCCGCACCGGCGGCAGCGCGGCGCCGGTCGAGGTCTGCACAAACTGCACGTCGGCACCGCTGTCGTCCTGCGTCACGCCGGTGCAGCGGTGGTCGGTGTGGATGGCGGCAGCGCCCAGGCGGTCCAGGCAGGCTTCGTAAAGCAGCCGGTGCAGCTTGCCGCGCGGAATGCCGATCTCGGGCAGGGCGTAACCGGCATGGCGGCCGCGCGGCTCCCGGTAGATGAACTGGCCGAAGCGGTTGAAAAACACGCTTTCCTCGTTTTCGATCCCGACGGCTTCAATCGGCACCTGCAGACCCAGGCTGGCCAGTTCGCGCATGGCGTGCGGCAGCAGCGTGATGCCCACGCCAAGTTCCCTGATTTCAGGCACGGTTTCATAAACCTCGCAGGCCAGCCCGCGCTGGTGCAAAGCCAGTGCGAGGCTCAAGCCGCCTATGCCGCCGCCGACGATGGTGATTTTCATGGGTGCGCCCGGGTGGTCCGGTTTTTATGCATCAAATGGGCCGTCAGCCCTTGCCAGGAAAGGGTAAGCAGCTATGAATTCAGTAGCAAACCAAATCAGTTGGCGGTGATGCCCTGAGCCTTGATCAGTTTCGCCCAGCGCCCGGCGTCGTTTTCGACCAGGGTCTTGAACTCGCCCGGTGTGCTGCCGCTCGGGTCCATGCCCTGGGTCGAGAAGGCTTTCTTGACCTCGTCGCTGAGCAGGATCTCGCGGATCTCGCGGTTGTACAAAGCCACCAGTTCGGGCGAGGTGCCGGGGGGGGCAAAGATGCCGTACCACATGTCCACGCTGACCTTGCCGGCTTTGGCCTCTTCCAGTGTCGGCAGTTCCGGGAGCAGCGGATGGCGCTTGTCGCTGCCGATGCCCAGCGCCACCAGCCGGCCGGACTTCACATGTGGCAGCGCCACGTGGATGGGCAGAAACATGGTCTCGATCTGGCCGCCCAGCAGGTCGGTGATGGCCGGGCCGGTGCCGCGATAGGGAATGTGCGTAACAAACACGCCCGAGGTCGCCTTGAACAATTCCATCGACAGGTGATGGGGTGTGCCGACACCGGGCGAGCCGTAGTTGATGCGGCCCGGCGACCTGCGCGCTGCGGCGACCAGGTCCGTGGCGGTCTTGAAGCCGGTTTTCGGATGCGCGACCAGGATCAGCTGGCCCCAGCTGGTCAGCGTGACCGGCGTCAGGTCCTTCACCGGATCAAAAGGCAGTTGCGGGTACAGGCCGGCGTTCATCACCAGCGTGTTGACCGTGACCAGCAGGGTCGAGCCGTTGGGCGCGGCGCGCACCACGGCCTCGGTGCCGATGTTGCCCGAGGCGCCGGCGCGGTTGTCCACCACCACCGGCCGGCCCAGCCGCTCTGAAAGTTTCGGCCCGATGGTGCGGGCAATCAGGTCAATGCCGGTGCCGGGCGTGAAGGGCACGATCAGGCGGACCGGGCCCTGCGGCAGGGCGTTGGCGCCGGGGGCAGGTTGCGCCTGCAGGCTGCCAAAGGCCAGCGGCAGCATCAGCGACATGGCCGCGCGAAGGGCCAGCCGGCGGCCAGCATGGAAAGGGAGCTTCATGGCGAATTCCTTAGTTCGTTGACATGCTAACAATTATTGAAGTGCAGGCGTCAAGGCACAATCCATGGAATCCCTTAGTCATGCCGCCAGCCGAAGAACTGGCCGCCCACCCCACATAGTGACCACTGTGCCCGCTTCCCACAACCTCTCCCGGCTTTACGCCCGGCCCGGCTTTTTATTGCGCCGGGCGCATCAAATCTCGGCCGGCGTTTTTGAAGACGAGTGCCGCAGCGTCGGATTGACGCCGGCGCAGTTTGGCGTACTCAGCGTGCTGCGCGCCAGCCCGGGCCTGGACCAGTCCAGCCTGGCGCGCGCGCTGGGCTTTGACAAGGTCACGGTGCTGCGCGTGTTGCGCGGGCTGGAGACCCGCGGCCTGATCGCGCGGGCGCCCGCACCGGCCAGCCGGCGCAACCTGGCGATTTCACTGTCCGATGCCGGACTGGCACTGCTGCTGCAGGCACAAGACCCCGCCGAGCGCGCCTACCACCGGCTGATGGCGCCGCTGGACGTGGCCCAGCAGGCGCAACTGGTGGATTTGCTGCAGTTGCTGACCGCCGGTCTCGAAAATGAGGCACGGGCGCCTTTTGTGCCGCCTGGTCAGGAAGACGGCGGGGTCGGGCCGGCTTGATTCACGGCCCTAGGCGTTGACGGCCTGGATGCCCCATTTGGCCAGCGCCGCGTCGTCGGCCACCCGCGCATCGACCCAGCGCGCACCGTCCGGCGTCTGCTCTTTTTTCCAGAACGGTGCCTGGGTCTTGAGGTAATCCATCAGGAATTCGCAGGCCTGAAAACTTTCGCCGCGGTGCGCCGACGTCACCGCCACCATCACCACCTGGTCCAGCGGCTGCAACAGGCCAACACGGTGGACTACACGCGCGCCGTAGATGTCGAAGCGTTTGTGGGCCTCGTCGATCATGGCTTCGATGGCTTTTTCGGTCATGCCGGGGTAGTGTTCGAGCTCCATGGAACTCACGTCACTCCCGTCATTGCGGTTGCGCACGGTGCCGATGAAACTGCAGACTGCACCCACGCGCTTGTCGCCCTGGCGCAGTGTGGCCACCTCGTCGGCAAGGTTGAAGTCTTCAGTCGTG
>CBFGNA010000230.1:0-4763 GCA_965650045.1 uncultured Polaromonas sp. | reverse complement strand
GCGATGCCGCGCGATCTGCGCCCGCACCTGCGCCGGCGCGGTGCCGCCCAGGGTGTTGCGGGCGTTCAGCGAGCCGCGCAGGCTCAACACGTCGTACACGTCTTTTTCGATCTTGGGGTTGAATTCCTGTAGCACCGCCAGCGGCAACTCAGACAGGTCCACCGCATGCGAGATGGCGGCCTTGACCGCGTGGGCCACCGCCTCGTGCGCGTCGCGAAAAGGCAGGCCCTTCTTGACCATGTAGTCGGCCAGGTCGGTGGCGGTGGCGTAGCCCTTGAGGGCGGCGCGCTCCATGGCTTCGGGCTTGACGGTGATGCCTTCGACCATCTCGGCAAAGATGCGCAGCGTGTCTTTCAGCGTATCTACCGTGTCGAACAGCGGCTCCTTGTCTTCCTGGTTGTCCTTGTTGTAGGCCAGCGGCTGGCCTTTCATCAGGGTGATCAGGCCCATCAGGTGGCCGACCACGCGGCCGGTCTTGCCGCGGGCCAGTTCGGGCACGTCGGGGTTTTTCTTCTGCGGCATGATGGACGAGCCGGTGGTGAAGCGGTCGGCGATCTCGATGAAGCCGAAGTTCTGGCTCATCCACAAAATCAGCTCTTCGCTCATGCGGCTGATGTGCACCATGGCCAGCGAGGCGGCAGCGGTGAATTCAATCGCGAAGTCGCGGTCGCTCACCGCGTCCAGGCTGTTCTGGCACACCTGCGGCTGGCCGCTTTCATCGACCATGCCCAGGGTTTTGGCCACACGTTCGCGGTCCAGCGGGTAGCTGGTGCCGGCCAGCGCGGCGGCGCCCAGCGGCAGGCGGTTCACGCGTTTGCGCACGTCCTGCAGGCGCTCGGCGTCGCGCGCGAACATTTCCACATAAGCCAGCATGTGGTGGCCAAAACTGACGGGCTGGGCCACCTGCAGGTGGGTGAAGCCGGGCAGGATGACCTCGATGTTTTTCTCGGCGATATCGACCAGCGCCTTTTGCAGGTCAGTCAGCAGGCCGATGATCAGGTCGATCTCACCGCGCAGCCACAGCCGCACATCGGTGGCGACCTGGTCGTTGCGGCTGCGGCCGGTGTGCAGGCGCTTGCCGGCGTCGCCGACCAGTTGTGTCAGGCGCGCCTCGATGTTGAGGTGAACGTCTTCGAGGTCCAGCTGCCATTCAAAGGCGCCGGATTCGATGTCTTTGGTGATCTGCGCCAGGCCCTGCTGGATGGCCGCATGGTCGGTAGCCCTCAGGATCTTTTGCGCAGCCAGCATCTCGGCGTGGGCCAGCGAACCGGCAATATCGGCCTGCCACAGGCGTTTGTCGAAAAACACGCTGGCGGTGTAGCGCTTGACCAGGTCGCTCATGGGTTCGGAGAACAGGGCGGACCAGGCTTGGGACTTCTTGTCGAGTTGACTCACGTCGGGCTTTCTTTGGGCGACCCCGGCCGGCATGCATACATGTGCGGCGGGAAAGGGCGCCAGGGGCGGGGTTTCAGGGAAAGTACGGGTCTGGCGCCGGTTTTAAGGCTGCCGCTGGTGCAATACTAGGGCCTCGATTTTATCTGCCCGTCCGTCCGCCTGAAAAGCCTGCCGGACGCCCCTTCCCATGCGCACCCAGACCGATCTGTCCGCCTTTGCCGAGTCCACTGTGCTGGACGGCCCCGGCGTGCCCGGCGAAACGCATGTCCGGCTGCCGACACAGGTCAATGTGTTTGATGCCTGCAATGTCGGCGTGGTGTTGCGCGCCGTGCTGTTCGTGGAGGCCGTGGTCGGCGTGGGCGCCATGTTCAGTGCCACCGGGTTTGTCCAGTGGCTGCTGCGCTTTTCCCTGCTGACGGGCGGCGTCCTGCCCGCCACGCTGGTCTGGCTGATTGCGGCCTGCATGCTCAAAAGTTATCTGACGCGACTGGTCACGCCCCTGCAGTGGGGGGCTGGCATCGCCATGGGGGCGCTCGCGGGGCTTTACGGTTGCGGCCTGCTGGCCGTGATGGGCCTGCTGGAGCCGGCGCCCTGGACCGCGAGTGCGGCGTCCGGCGCGCTGCTGTCGTCGGTGCTGGTGGCCGGTCTGGTGTGGCGGGCCAAGGCCCGCACGCCGGCCGCGACAGCGGCGCGGCTGGCCGAGCTGCAGTCGCGCATCCGGCCGCATTTCCTGTTCAACACCCTCAACAGCGCCATCGCCCTGGTGCGCGCGGAGCCGGCCAAGGCCGAAACCGTGCTGGAGGACCTCTGCGAACTGTTCCGGCACGCGCTCGCGGATGCGACCGAATCGGTCACGCTGGGGCAGGAGATCGAGCTGGCCAAGCGCTACCTGGCCATCGAACAGATCCGCTTCGGCGAGCGTCTTCAGGTGCAGTGGACGCTGGATCCCGAAGCCGAAGCCGCCAGGCTGCCGCCGCTGCTGTTGCAGCCGCTGGTTGAAAACGCGGTCCGTCATGGCGTGGAACCCAGCGCCGCCGGTGCGCAGGTCAAAATATCGACCGTGCGCCGCGGCAGCGTGGTGGTGCTCAAGGTCACCAATTCGACCCCGGCCGGTGCCGGCGAGCGGGGCCACGGGCTGGCGCTGGTCAATGTGCGCGAGCGCCTGGCCTTGCTGCACGATGTGCAGGCCCAGTTCAAGACGGTGTTTCGGGACGGCATGTTTCAGGTGAGACTGGAGATTCCCCTATGACCACAACCCTCAGGGCATTGATCGTGGATGACGAGGCGCTGGCGCGTTCACGCCTGCGCACCTTGCTGGCCGACTGCAACGCGCCTGCGGCCTGTGTGGCGGCTGAAGCCGCCCATGCCGTGCAGGCCATGGACGCCTTGCGCCGCGAGGTTTTCGACGTGGTTCTGCTGGACATCCGCATGCCGGGTGCCGACGGTGTCACGCTGGCCCAGACCATTGCGCAACTGCCGCAGCCACCGGCGGTGGTGTTCATCACCGCCCATTCGGAACACGCCGTCAAGGCCTTCGAACTGGAAGCGGCGGATTACCTGACCAAACCTGTGCGGCTGGAGCGGCTGCAGCAAGCGCTACAAAAAGTAGAGCGGCTTGCGCAGGCCAGCAAAGGGCTGCAGGCCGATTTGGCTGAAGAATGTCTGATCATCCAGGATCGCGGCCGGACCGAACGCGTGCCCCTGTCCGAAGTGCTGTACCTCAAGGCCGAGCTCAAATACATCACCGTGCGCACCCGCGCCAAAAGCTACATCCTCGACGGCAGCCTGAACGAACTGGAGGAGCGCTACCCGCAGTTCATGCGCGTTCACCGCAACGCGTTGGTGGCGCGCCGGGCCGTGCGCGCCCTGGAAAAACATTTCGACCCGGAAGAGGGGGAAGGCTGGGCCGTGCGGCTCAACGGCATTGAGGAGTTGCTGGCGGTGTCACGGCGCCAGCTCAGTGCCGTGCGCGAAGCCATTGCCGGCTAGGGTCCCTCGCGCCTGCAGCCGGTAGCTTCCCGCGCGGGCGTCCTACATCTGCCGCAGCCGGCAGCTGTTGAAATAGTCGCACAACGAAAAACGTGCCAACCTGGCGTGACCCTGAGGAGAACCTGCCGTGAACGACCAGCATCTGCCGGGCGCGCCGCCTGCCGAGGAGGAGGTCACGACCTTCCCCGAGCCGGAAAAACTGTTTTTGCACATGCCGGTGGACATCCGCAGCATGTCGCTGATGTTGCTGGCGGGGCTGGCGCTGCTCTTTGTGCTGCATTGGGCCAAGGATGTTTTCATCCCGGTGATGCTCAGCGTGCTGTTCAGCTACGCGTTTTCCCCGGTCGTCAACTGGCTGGAAATGCGGCGCGTGCCGCGCTGGCTGGGCGCCGCCGTGCTCCTGCTGGGCATTCTGGGGGCCATCGGCACCACGGCCTATTCGCTCAGCGACGAGGCGGTGGCCATGGTGGAGTCGCTGCCGGTCGCGGCACAGAAATTCCGCAATGCCGTCAAGCGCAGCAGCGGAAAGTCCACCAGCACCCTGGACACGGTGCAGAAAGCTGCCACGCAGATCGAACAGGCGGCCCAGGACGGCACTGCGCCCGGCGGCACCCGCGGCGTGATGCGGGTGGTGGTTGAAAAATCGCACTTCAACGTCAAGGACTACCTGTGGACCGGCACCGTCGGCTTGATTGCCCTGATCGGCCAGGCGACCGTGGTGATTTTCCTGACCTACTTTCTCATGCTGTCGGGCGACACCTTCCGGCGCAAGATGCTCAAGCTGGCCGGGCCCAACCTCAGCGACAAAAAGATCACCCTGCAGGCCCTGCACGAAATCACCGAACAGATCCAGCGTTACCTGCAGGTGCAGATCCTGACCAGTGCGCTGGTGGGCCTGCTGACCTGGCTGGCGCTGCTGGCCATCGGACTGGACAACTCGGCGGTCTGGGGCATCGTGGCCGGGGTGCTCAACCTGGTGCCTTACGTGGGTTCGCTGATCACGGCGGCGGCCTCGGCACTGGTCGGTTTCCTGCAGTTTGGGTCGCTCAACATGGCGGTGGCAGTCAGCGGCGCCTCGCTTTTCATCCACACCATCGTCGGCAACATCGTGACGCCCTGGTTGACCAGCCGTGCCAGCCGGCTGAGCCCGGTGGCGGTGTTTGTGGCGCTGTTGGCCTGGGGCTGGCTGTGGGGCGTCTGGGGGCTGCTGCTGGGCATTCCCATCATGATGATGGTCAAGTCGGTGTGTGACCGGGTTGATGACCTGAAGCCGCTCGGCGAGTTTCTCGGGTCGTGAATAGGGCCCCCCACGTTCGCTCACTGCGTGTAGCTCTCTGCCCCCGAGGGGGCGCGTTTTTCTCGGGAAACCCTCCGAAAAA
>CBFGNA010000229.1:0-4826 GCA_965650045.1 uncultured Polaromonas sp. | reverse complement strand
CCGCCGTCCACCCGGTATTCCGCGCCCGTCGCCAGGGTGTTTGGTTCGTAGGCCACGCGGCCCTTGTTCACGCTCTGGCGATGCATGCCATCGCGCTGGAAATTGTGGAAGGGACAGACCGCCTTGTTGATTGGCAACTCATGGAAGTTGGCGCCGCCCAGGCGGGAAATCTGCGTATCCGTGTATGAAAACAGCCGGCCCTGCAACAGCGGGTCGTTGGAAAAATCGATGCCGGGCACCAGGTGCCCCGGGTGAAAGGCCACCTGCTCGGTCTCGGCAAAAAAGTTGTCCGGATTGCGATTGAGGACCATCTTGCCGATGATCTGCACCGGCACGAGCGACTCGGGAATCAGCTTGGTCGGATCGAGCAGATCGAAGCCCAGCTTGTCTTCCTTGCCTTCCTCGATGATCTGTACACCAAGCTCCCACTCCGGGAAGTTGCCCTGGGCGATGGCTTCCCAGAGGTCGCGGCGGTGAAAGTCAGCGTCCTTGCCGGCCAGCTTTTGCGCTTCGTCCCAAGCCAGCCCGTGCACGCCGAGTTTGGGCTTCCAGTGAAACTTCACAAAGTGCGACTCACCGCGTGCGTTGATGAAGCGGAAGGTGTGAACGCCAAAACCCTCCATCATGCGGTAGCTGCGCGGCAGGGCACGGTCAGACATGGCCCACATCAGCATGTGGGTGGACTCGGGCATCAGGGACACAAAATCCCAGAAGGTATCGTGGGCGCTTGCAGCCTGGGGAATCTCGTTGTGCGGCTCAGGCTTGACCGCGTGAATCAGGTCCGGAAACTTGATCGCGTCCTGGATGAAAAATACCGGCACGTTGTTGCCGACCAGGTCGTAGTTGCCTTCGTTCGTGTAGAACTTGACCGCAAACCCACGGATGTCGCGCACCGTATCCGCCGAGCCGCGCGAGCCGGCGACGGTCGAAAACCTGACAAAGACGGGAATCTCGGCCTCGGGGTCCTGCAGAAAACCGGCGCTGGTGTATTGCGCCATGGGTTTGTAGACCTTGAAGTAGCCATGCGCTGCGGTTCCGCGCGCGTGCACCGCCCGTTCGGGAATGCGTTCGTGGTCGAAATGGGTGATCTTTTCCCGGAGGATGAAGTCCTCCAGCAGGGTCGGGCCCCGCACACCCGCCTTGAGGGAGTTGTGGTTGTCCGGAATCTGCACACCCTGATTGGTGCTGAGATTGCCGGGTGCCTCGTCAGTCGCGGCCAGAAGCTGCTTTTGTTTGTCGCTACTGCCGGACAGGGGTTTGGTGGCTGCGGCGGTACTGCGCTTGGGTTGCGGCATCAGGGATCCTCGAAAAAATCAACAAAAAGGGGAAAGCCGCTGGAGGCCGGAGCGCGGCCGCAGCGGAATCACGAGCGGGCCAGCGGCCAGCGCCCGGCGCGCAGGAAACTCAATTTCAATTGCCTTCGCAGTCCAGCAAGCGGTCCAGCCCGACAACGATGGCCATCACGGCGAGGGTCGCGATGCCGCCGATGACCGCCCAGCCGGCGAAGTCCTGCAGGGGTTCAGCCACGCCGTCGGGCGTCAGGGTCAAAAACCCGATCAGCGCCAGCAACAGCACCGGCAATACCTGCCAGGCGTGAAACCATTGCAGGGACGTGGTGCGGCGCCCGGTTGGGGTGGCAGCAGGTCGATGGAGTCGGGAAGATGCGGCGAGTGTCATGGTGAGTCCTGAGTGGGTCCTGAGCGATAGGGAATGGCAGAACATGTTGGGATAAACAGACCTTACGCAGCTCGTGGTCCATCCGCCATGGCGCGGGTGCGGCAGCGTGTGTAAGGCCAATCGCGAAGCCCTGTAAGACCCGTCCCACGGTGACCTTGCAGCGCCTCCTCCTACAGCACCATGCCCGCTTCTCCGGCGTGTCACGGCTGACCCTGCTTTTAAGGTGATGCACATGAAAAGAGGCTGCGCAGGCGGTGAAAAGCCTGTGCAGCCCCCGCCGCGTCTGCTGCCAGGGCGACCGATGGACTGAACACTGCGCAAAGGAGTAATCGGACATGCGTGCATTTCTTGTCGAGGACAACCCGGCCATCCGGCAAAACCTGATGGTGACGCTGGAGGAACTGGTTCCGGTCACAACCATTGGCGTGGCCGAAACCGAAGAGGAGGGCACACGCTGGCTGGCGCGCAACGACGCCCAATGGGATCTGGCCATCGTGGATCTGCTGCTCAGGGAAGGAAGCGGCCTGGGCGTCGTCAAGGCTTGCCGGTTCCGGCACCCCGACCAGAAAATTGTGGTCCTCAGCAACCACGCCACCGCGGAAATCCGCTGGCGTTGCGCTCAACTGGGCGCCGATGCGGTCTTCGATAAAACGACGGAAATCGACGCCATGCTGCGTTACTGCGTGGACCTGTCGAACAAACTCGACAACGCGGCCGACCTGCCGCGCCAGTTGTCGAGCGCCTGACAGCGCCTGGCCCGACCGCTGTTTCAAATTCGCCCAACGACGACGCCATGGACTCAAGCACCTCCCATCCGCACCATCCCCACGATCCGCCGTTTGGCGCAGCTCCCCGGCCCTTGACCGAGGAAGTGTTGCAGTCGGCGGAGGAGGCGGTGCTGGCCCGGCCGCCATTGGTGGACCCGCCTCGCCACGCGCCGGGTTCGGATCACACCGGTCCAGCGATTCCACACGGGCCAGCTACCGACCGCCTCGCCCGGCTGGTGGCTGAAAAACCCGCCCAATCCGCTTTGGTGGCGCTGGTAGCCGGCGCCCTGGTGGCAGCCGTCCTCAAACGGGCGTTGCGCCGCGCACCCCGGCGCTGACAGTCGTCTTCAACCCTTTGACATTTCGGACAGTGAGGAAACCCATGACATTGGCCAACAACGCCCCCGCACCCGGCACCCAGATTCCGCCAGAGATGCCGCCGCCGGTGATGCCGCCCATGCCCGGACCCGGTGAGCCGCCGGAAATCATCGAGCCACCTGCCACGGAGCCGGCCATCCCCATCCGTGAGCCCGGCAAGGTGACGCCGGTTCAGGCTGTGCAATGATTTGTCAGTCGTCGGATACTGGACGGAAGAACTTCCGTACCCAGTAAGGCTGGCTGCCCACGGCATAAACGGCAGAGCGCAGCTGGCTCTCCGTACACTTCAATTCGCGGCACCAGGCCGCCACCACGGCGGGCTGCGTCAGGCAAATACGGGGCTGCGCCGGGGGAGATTTGATGGAATCGGTCAACATGGACAACCTTTCAGGGTTGCTTTCATGATGGCCCCTTGAGGCGCCGTGCGTAAGGCGGGCTTGGCCCGGTTGCTGTAAGCAGATGCGCTGCGGTGCTGCAAGGAACGAGCGCCTGCGCCGGCGAATCATGGCGTGCTGGTCTGCCGCTGGTACTCGCCGCGTTTCATGGTCAGATAGGCCGTCCGGTCAATTTCATGCAATTGGCGTGGATAACGCTCGGTGGCGTCGAACCAGTATTGCAGGCGTTTTTCGAACTGCTGCGATGCCGGCACCGCCAGCGAGGCGAGGTAAGCGTCAATCGCCAGGTAATAACGCATGGTGTTGCGCTCAACCGCGCCCCGCATGCCGCCTACCGGCTCCCTGGGCCCGCCGTTTTCACCGGCCACTTCGGAAAACCCGATTTTGCTGCTGCCCACGGTGGCCATGTAGGCTTGCATGGCAAGGCGTCCTGTCAGGCCGTAACCGTAGGAATAGCGCAGATGCATGAAGGTCTTGTCGCCCTCTACCGGCACGGCTTCCAGGTCGATGCGGTAGTTGTGGGTGCCCAGCGGTCCCTTGGCGGCATTGAGCCGCACCGCCATGTAGTCGGCTTGGGCCGAAGCCGGCGTGAAGCTGAAGGTCAGGGCGTGCGCATCCTTGAGCGCCTGCGGCGTCTTTTTGCCGACGCTGACCGATATGGTGGACGGGCGGCTGTCCTTGTCGGCGCTGCAGTGTTTGGTGTTCAGGTGAAGGATCAGCACCTCGCACCAGTTGTCCGGGTCCTTGAATGCGGCAAGCACCGTGGCGTAGGGGTAATTGATGACGGCATAAGCGCTGCCGCTGACGGCCTGGTCGGATTCGGTCGAATCCATCACCAGCGGGCGCCCGAACTGGCTGCGCGCCAGCTGAGGCGCCAGGGTGCTGTATCTGGCCTGCAAGGCGCCGGCGCCGGACCCGGCGGCAGCCGGGCCTGGGGCCTGAGCGTACGCCGTGCCAGCCGCCAGCAGCCCCAGCAAACAGGCCGACGCGGTCCACCGGCCCAGCTTCAAATGTTCTTGATGAGTCATCGGGACAGTTTGCCCGACCTCAGGACGGTTCGGCGCTGCTTGCTCCGCCGTCCTACACACATGGGCGAAAACGCGATGGGCCCAGCCGGGCAGGTGAGGTTTCCACGTGAAGACGGCGGTGGCGCGAAGGTCTGGAAAGGACTTTAGAAAGCCGTTTATTGAACGGGTCAGCAGGAACCAGCGCCTATCTTTGCGCAAATGTTATTTAACATAATATACATCGTAGAATGTAAAATCAAGCCCGGAAATCAAAAGCAGCAACGCTGACGCGGCCCCAAAACCCGCGCCAGTAAAGGCTCTACCACTTGCCGGTAGCCTGTTTGGCCCGGATGGCCGCAGCCAGCAGATCGACGGCTTCGGTGCGGTTGCCGCGGCGCGCAAAGTCGATGGCGGTCAGGCCCTGCTGATTTTTGAGCAAGGGGTCGGCGCCGGCGTCGAGCAGCAGTTTGACGGCCTGCGGCGTGCCGTACATCGCAGCCATCATGAGCGGCGTTGATCCGTTGGGCGACTCGGCGTCGATGTAGGCGTGGTTGTCCAGCAGCAGGCTCAGGATGGCCAGATGGCCGCCGGTGGCCGCGTAA
>CBFGNA010000228.1:0-4851 GCA_965650045.1 uncultured Polaromonas sp. | reverse complement strand
CCAAAATTGCCGGTCAGCCCGACGTGAAACAGCTCTGGTCCAGGCAGGGCGCCACACCCATGGTGATGAGCCCGGAAGCCTTCGACAAATACATGCGCGACGATATTGCCAAATGGGCGCGTGTGATCAAAACTGCAGGCATCAAGGCCGATTGAAGCGAAGTACCCATGACGACACTCCATCTGCTCAGCGGCGGCGCCGCCAAAGGCCTGGTCAGCGCGGTGAAGGACCGCTTCACCGAACAGACCGGCCTGGCCATCGAAGGACAGTTCGACGCCGTCGGCAAGATGAAAGACCAGCTGCTGGCCGGCGCGCCCTGCGACGTCGTCATCCTGACCAGCGCCCTGATCACGCAGCTGACCGAGACCTGCGATGTCGCTTCGGGCAGCGCGCGGCCCCTGGGCCTGGTCAAAACCGGCATCGCCCTGAAAGACGGCGCCACTGTTCCGCCGCTGGCCACGGTGGCCCAGCTCAGGCAGGCCCTGCTATCGGCAGGCGCGATTTATTTCCCCGACCCCGTCAAGGCGACGGCGGGCATCCACTTCATGAAAGTGATGCGTCTGCTGGGCGTGGACACGGAAATGGCCGGGCGGCTTCGTCCCTACGACAACGGCGCCGCCGCCATGCAGGCGCTGGCACAGTCCACCGAGCCCAACGCCATCGGCTGCACACAAGCCACCGAAATCATCTTTGCGCCCGGCGTGCAACTGGCGGCCAGCCTGCCGACGGAGTTTGAACTGGCCACGGTGTACACCGCCGCCGTCAGCAGCAAGGCCACACAGCCCCGCGCCGCCGCCACCTTGATTGATCTGCTCACCAGCGAAGAAGCCGCCGGGCTTCGCAGCGCCGGCGGCTTCGAGCCGCTGCCGGAATAAACCCGGGGCCTTAGAGCAGCAGCGTATTGACCCGCTTCACATAAGCGGCGGGATCATCGGGCAAACCGCCTTCGGCCAGCAGCGCCTGGTCGAACAGGATGTGGGCCAGGTCGTCGAAGTGGTCGCTGCCTTCGAGCTTTTTCACCAGCGGGTGCTGGGCGTTGACTTCCAGAATCGGCTTGACCTCGGGCGCGGCCTGGCCGGCCTGCTTGAGCATGCGTGCCAGTTGCGTGGACATGTCGCCGTCCTGCACCACCAGGCAGGCCGGTGAGTCGACCAGGCGGGTGGTGGCACGCACGTCGGTGGCCTTGTCTTTCAGCGCTTCTTTCAGCTTGTCGAGCATGGGCTTGAACTGCGCCTGCGCTTCTTCGGCGGCCTTCTTCTCGTCCTCGTCCTGCAGCTTGCCGAGATCGACCGCGCCCTTGGCCACCGACTGCAGTGGCGTGCCGTCAAACTCGTGCAGGTAGTTCAGCGCCCACTCGTCCACGCGGTCCGTCATCAGCAGCACTTCGATGCCCTTCTTGCGGAAGATTTCCAGCTGCGGGCTGTTCTTGCCGGCCGCCTGGGTGTCAGCGGTGATGTAATAAATCGCGTCCTGGCCGTCCTTCATGCGCGCCTTGTAGTCGGCAAAACCCACGGTCGTGGTGTCCGTCGTTGAACTGGCAAAACGCAGCAGCTTGGCCAGGCGCTCGCGGTTGGCGAAGTCTTCGCCCAGCCCCTCCTTGAGTACCGCGCCGAATTCGGCGTAAAAGCTCGCAAACTTTTCCGGCTCGTTGGCGGCCAGGTCCTCGATCATGGACAACACACGTTTGGTGCAGCCTTCGCGAATCGCCTTGACCGCGCGGCTTTCCTGCAGCAGCTCGCGCGAGACATTGAGCGGCAGGTCCGACGAATCGACCACCCCTTTGACGAAACGCAGGTAGGTCGGCAACAGCGCTTGGGCGTCGTCCATGATGAAGACACGCTTGACGTACAGCTTGACGCCGGCGGCCTTGTCACGGTTGAACAAATCCATCGGCGCCTTGGCCGGAATGTAGAGCAGCTGCGTGTATTCGGTCGAGCCTTCCACGCGGTTGTGCGTGCTGGCCAGCGGCGCCTGGTTGTCGTAGCTGATCTGCTTGTAGAACTCGTCGTACTGCTCCTGCGTGATGTCCTTCTTGGCACGCGTCCACAACGCAGCGGCCTGGTTCACGGTTTCCCACTCGTCGGTGGTGACCATCTCGCCGGGCTGGTCGTTTTCACCTTCTTTCCACTCTTCCTTCCTCATCAGGATGGGCAGCGAAATGTGGTCGGAATACTTGCTGATGATGCTCTTGAGCTTCCAGGTGTTCAGATATTCGGTGGCATCGTCCTTCAGGTGCAGGATCACGCTGGTGCCGCGTTCGGCACGGTCAATGGTTTCGACCTCGAAGTCGCCAGTGCCGGCGCTGCTCCAGCGCACACCCTGGGATGCCGGCAGGCCTGCTCGGCGGCTTTCCACCGTGATTTTGTCGGCCACGATGAAACCGGAATAAAAGCCGACGCCGAACTGGCCGATCAGTTGCGCATCGTTTTTCTGGTCGCCCGAGAGCTTGGACATGAAGTCGCGCGTGCCGCTTTTGGCGATGGTGCCCAGGTGCTCTACCGCTTCCTGTTCCGACAGGCCGATGCCGTTGTCGGCGATGGTGATGGTTTTGGCTGCCTTGTCGAAGCTGACACGCACCTCCAAGTTGGGCGCGTTTTCATACAGGTCTGCATTGTTCAGGCCTTCAAAACGCAGCTTGTCGCAGGCGTCCGAAGCGTTGGAAACCAGTTCGCGCAGGAAAATGTCGGGGTTGGAATACAGCGAATGGGTAACCAGCTTGAGCAGCTGGGCGACTTCAGCCTGAAAGGAAAGGGTTTGCTTGCTCATGGTGATGAATTTTTGAAAATCAGGGGAAATAAAACAAAAGACAAACGTCCCTCGATGTAGGGACGTGTTCTGGCGATTTCAAGCCCTGATTATCGGTGCCTGGCGCAGGCCCCCATGGGCGCATGCCCGCACGGAAAGACCTCCACGCAAAAAAAAGCCCGGGGCGAGCCCGGGCTTTTGGGGGAAGGGCTGCCAGGCAGCCGGTGATCAGCCGCGGCCAGGAGCGACATCACCCAGCGCGGACGAACGGGCCTCCACCGCTTCGGCACGCACGTCGGCGCGGTTGCGAACGGCAGCAGAATCAGCACCCGCCAGGACGGTGCCGCCGTCAACGAGGTAGCTGGCCGTCACCGGGCCCTGGCGGGTGTTCAGCGCTTCGGCGCGAACGTCAGCGCGCGCGACGCTGCTCACGGCGCTGAACTGGGGTGTGTCGATCCCACCGTCGGCACCCGCAGCAAATGCGTTGACGGAAGCGAAGCTGGCAGCAGCGATCAGGGCGGAAGCGATAAATTTCGTGTTCATGATGAAGAAGTCCTTGTACAAAGTTGATAAACATTCCGGGCGGGGCGGCATTCCTGCCATGTCCCCTTTGCCGGTCTCGGTGAGTCGTTTATGAAGTTCGTCTCATCGATGAATCAACTGTAGGCGCCGCCAATTAGGCGACCATGAGCGAAGTCTTAGCTGACGATGAGCAAGCCGCTCAAACCATCTCGACGCGCGCAATCAGGCCGCTGCGGTCAACGCGGTTGCGCAGCGTGATGCGCATGCCGCAACGCTGCGCGGCCGACTGCGCAATCGCCAGGCCCAGCCCGCTGCCGCGCACGTCGCTGCCGGGCACGCGGAAGAAGCGGTCGAAGACACGGCCGAGCAGCTCGTCGGGGATGCCCGGGCCGGTGTCCACCACCTCGATGGCGAGCCCGCCCTGGCCGCTCCTCGCCACACGCACATCGACCACACCGCCTTCCGGCGAATAACGCAGCGCGTTTTCAATCAGGTTGTCCACCACGCTGCGCAGGTCGCCACTGGCGCAGGTCAGCAGGGTGGTTTCGGCGGGCGGGCCCGGATCTTCCAGGCCCAGGTCGATGCCACGCTGATCGGCCAGCGCAATCAGCGTGTTGATGCTCTGATGCAGCACGTCGTGCACATTGACCGGCGCGGGAGTCTCGGCGGCACCCGACTCCTGCCGCGACATGCGCAGCAGCTGGTCCACCAGCCGCTGGGCGCGCTGAACGCCGGCTTCGAGCTGGGCAAAGCGTTGGGCTGGCGCCCCGGGCGCAAAGTCGCCCCGCAGGTTTTCCAGTTGCAGGCTGACGGCGGTGATGGGTGTGCGCAGTTCATGCGCGGCGTCCTGCACAAACCGGCGCTGCGTGGCGAAGGCGTCGCGCAAGCGCGTCAGCAGGCTGTTGAAGGCCTGCACCAGGGGTGCAATTTCGCGCGGCACGCGGTCCAGGGGCAATTCGGCAATGTTGTGTTCATTCTGTGCCGAGGCCTGGCGTGCAATATCGGCAATGGCCCGCGACATCATGGCCGCCACGCACCAGAGAATGAAAGCGGACAACGGCAGCAGGACCAGCACCGGCAGGATGGCCACACCCACCCGCTCGGCCGCCAGGTGGCGGCGAAACTCTCCACTTTGCAGCACCTGGACGCGGCGCGGACCGCTCGCCTCGTTCATGCCCGTGGTGTACACGCGCCAGAGCGTGCCGTCGGCCCGGACACTGTGAAAGCCGGTGCCCGCCTGCAGCTGCGCAGGCATGTCGGGCCACGAGTTCGAGCGCACCTGGCCGGCGGCATCGAACACCTGCACCACATAGCTGCCCCACTTGTGCACCCGCTCGCCTGTCAAGGGCGGCAGCATCACGTCCTGGTCCTGCGTCGCAATGGAGTCACCCAGCAATTGCATCTGGTCGTCCATGAAGGTGTTGACCATCTGGTTGTAGCTCCAGTAGGCAAAACCGGCCGAAGCCGCACCCACCAGCAGGAAGACCGGCAGCAGCCACAGCAGCAGCGCGCGGCGCAGCGAGCACAGGCGGCCCGCCGGAAAAACGTGAATCATCATGGGCCGTCTCCGGTGGAAGCTGCGGG
>CBFGNA010000227.1:0-4853 GCA_965650045.1 uncultured Polaromonas sp. | reverse complement strand
CGCTTGCGGGATCGCACGGCGGGGTCGCTGGAGGCGTTGATGCGCCGGCTGCCGGACAGCGTGGAGCGGCGGGCGGGCGACGGCAGTTTCGAGCGCGTGGCCGTGCGCCGCCTGCTTCCCGGCGATCTGATCCGCGTCCTGCCCGGGGACGTCATTCCTGTCGATGGTGAGGTGATCGACGGGGAAAGCCGTGTTGATGAAGCCTTGCTCACCGGCGAATCGACGCCTTTGCACCGCATCGGGGGCAGCGCGGTGATTGCCGGCAGCCACAACCTGACGGGCCTCTTGCTGGTGCGGGTCGGACGCGCTGGTCCGGACACACGTTATGCAGCGATGGTGGGACTGATGGAGCAAGCCTCGGTGCAAAAGCCGGAGCTGGCGCAGATCGCCGACCGAATCGCCCGGCCCTTTTTGCTTGGCGTGCTTGTTGCCAGCGCCGCGGCGGCCCTGTGGTGGTGGCCAGTGGATCCGGCGCACGCTATCGGGGTCGTGGTGGCGGTCCTGATTGTCACTTGCCCCTGCGCACTGTCGCTGGCCACACCCGCCGCCACGCTGGCGTCGGCCGGCGCATTGGCGCGCCGCGGCGTGATGGTGCGCCGCCTGCAGGCCTTTGAAGCCTGTGCGGCGGTGGACACCGTGGTCTTTGACAAGACCGGGACACTGACGGATGACCGCATGCGGGTGGTGGAAGTACATGCGGCACCGGGCATGGATGCGGCAGCCCTGGGTGCGCTTGCTGCTGCACTGGGCCGGCAGTCGCTGCATCCGCTGTCGCGCGCGATGGCCGACAGTTATCCGGCGGCTGACCGGCGGATCACTGAGGTTCAGGAAGTGGCGGGATGCGGTGTGCAGGCAACGGTCGCGGCCGTTGACAGCGGCCCGCCGCAAACGATGCGTCTGGGCTCGGCTGCGTTTTGCGGAATGGCGGAAGCTGCGCGCCCGCTGGACGGGCCCCAAGTGCATCTGGCCGATGAGAAAGGCTGGCTGGCGAGCTTTGGCTTTGATGAAGGCGTGCGCCCCGGCGCGCAGGCAGCGGTTAGCGCGCTGGTGGCGCAGGGCTATCGGGTGGAACTGCTGTCGGGCGATCAGCAACACGCGGTGGCACGCCTGGGTGAGCGCGCCGGTATCGAACACTGCTTTGGCGAACACTCGCCGGAAGGCAAGCTGGCGCATGTGCAGCGCTTGCAGCGGGCGGGCCATCGGGTGCTCATGGTCGGCGACGGCATGAACGACGGGCCGGTGCTGGCCTGTGCAGATGTATCGATGGCCATGGGACAAGCCGTGCCCCTGGCGCAAGCCAAGTCCGATTTTGTGGTGCTGGGTGGCCAGCTTCTGGCGGTGCCCGCGCTGCTGAAAATGGCGCGCCGCACCCGCAGGGTGGTGCGCCAGAACCTGGCCTGGGCCGCGCTTTACAACGCGGTCTGCGTGCCGCTGGCCATTGGCGGGCTGATGCCGCCCTGGCTGGCAGGGTTGGGCATGGCCGGCAGTTCGCTGCTCGTGGTTCTCAATTCGGCGCGGCTGTCCCGCGCGTGTACCGGAGGCTGAATGGACATCCTGTTTTTGCTGATTCCATTTTCCGTCGTACTGGCCTTGTTGATCATGGTCGCGCTGGCCTGGGCGGTGTGGCGTGGCCAGTTCGAGTCACTTGAACCGGAAGGTGAGCGCATTCTGCAGTCGGATTGACATGCATCAAACCGCCAGCCGTGGGGGGCCAGGACACTCGAAGCGTCCAGACAAAGGTGCTCCACCCCATGAACGATCCAATAAAGCCCGCAGCGATTTACCACGACACCGCGGTCCGGCAATTTGCCCTGATGTCGGTGGTGTGGGGGGTGGTGGGCATGCTGGTCGGCGTGATCATTGCCTCCCAGCTGGCCTGGCCTGAACTCAATTTTGGCATCCCCTGGCTCAGCTACGGCAGGTTGCGGCCCCTGCACACCAACGCGGTGATTTTTGCCTTCGGCGGCTGCGCGCTGATGGCCACCAGCTTTCATGTGGTTCAGCGCACCTGCCAGGTGCGCCTGTTTGCACCGGCGCTGGCTTCCTTTGTGTTCTGGGGCTGGCAGGCGGTGATTGTCGGCGCGGCCATCAGCCTGCCGCTGGGTTACACCACCGGCAAGGAATACGCCGAGCTGGAATGGCCGATCGACATCCTGATCACGCTGGTGTGGGTGGCCTATGCCGTCGTCTTCTTTGGCACCATCGGCACGCGCAAGGTGCGCCACATCTACGTCGCCAACTGGTTTTACGGATCCTTCATCATTGCCGTGGCCTTGCTGCACATCGTCAACAGTGCGGCCATTCCGGCCGGCTGGATGAAAAGTTATTCAGCCTACGCGGGTGTGCAGGACGCCATGGTGCAGTGGTGGTACGGCCACAATGCCGTGGGCTTCTTCCTGACCGCCGGCTTCCTCGGCATGATGTATTACTACATCCCCAAGCAGGCGGGCCGGCCGGTGTATTCCTACCGCCTGTCCATCGTGCACTTCTGGGCGCTGATCTTCACCTACATGTGGGCCGGCCCGCATCACCTGCACTACACGGCCTTGCCGGACTGGACCCAGTCCATCGGCATGGTGTTTTCGCTGATCCTGCTTGCGCCCAGCTGGGGCGGCATGATCAACGGCATCATGACGCTGTCGGGCGCCTGGCACAAACTGCGCACCGACCCCATCCTGCGTTTCCTGATCGTTGCCTTGTCCTTTTATGGCATGGCGACCTTCGAGGGCCCGATGATGTCGATCAAGACCGTCAATGCGCTGTCCCACTACACCGACTGGACCATCGGCCATGTGCACGCCGGCGCGCTGGGCTGGGTCGGCCTGATTTCCATGGGCTCGCTTTATTACCTGATCCCGCGCATGTACGGCCGCACCACCATGTACAGCATCCGGGCCACCGAATTTCACTTCTGGATGTCCACCATTGGCATCGTCCTGTATATCGCCGCGATGTGGATTGCCGGCGTGATGCAGGGCCTGATGTGGCGCTCGGTCAATGCCGACGGCACGCTGACCTATACCTTTGTCGAAAGCGTGAAAGCCACCTACCCCTATTACGTGGTGCGCCTGATCGGTGGCCTGCTTTACCTGGGCGGCATGCTGGTGATGGCCTGGAACGTCTGGATGACTGTGCTGTCGGGCAAGCGGGCCGATGCGCCCATCCCCCTGCTGTCTGCCGCCACCGCCTGAGGAAACCATGAGCGCCAATACATCCCCAAAAACAGGCTTCTCGCACGAGAAGATCGAAACCAACAACCTGCTGATGATCGTGCTGATCCTGCTGGTGGTCGCGGTCGGCGGCCTGGTTGAGATCGTTCCGCTGTTCTTCCAGAAATCAACCACGCAGCCGATCACCGGCATGCTGCCGCCCACCTCGCTGCAGGTGCTGGGCCGCGACATCTATGTGCGCGAAGGCTGTTACAACTGCCACTCGCAGATGATCCGGCCGTTTCGCGCCGAAACGCTGCGTTACGGCCACTATTCGGTGGCCGGCGAATTTGTCTACGACCACCCCTTTCAGTGGGGCAGCAAACGAACCGGGCCGGATCTGCACCGCGTTGGCGGCAAGTACAGCGACGAGTGGCACCGCATCCACCTGAACAATCCGCGCGATGTGGTGCCCGAATCCAACATGCCGGCTTACGTCTGGCTGGAGAAGGCGCCTTTGAGCGGCAGCGAAGCGGTCACGCACATGCGGGCGCTGCGCAAGGTCGGGGTTCCCTTCACCGACGAACAGATCGCCGCTGCGCCTGCCGATATCCAGGGCAAGACCGAGATGGATGCGGTGGTCGCCTACCTGCAGTCGCTCGGCCTCGCCCTGAAATAGGAAACACGCCCATGGACATCACCACCTTGCGCATAGCCGCCACCCTGGTGTCGTTTGCCACTTTTGTCGGCATCCTGGTGTGGGCCTTCTTGCGCCGAAACACGGCTGGCTTCGACGAAGCCGCGCGTTTGCCTTTTGAACAGGATTGAGACTGTACCATGAGCGATTTTGTCAACAACTTCTGGTCGCATTACGTGGCCGTCCTGGCCGTGGCGAGCATCCTGGCGTGTGCGCTGCTGCTGTGGCTCACGGCGCGCGTGCGTGCCAAACCGGGCGCCGACAACACCACCGGTCATGTCTGGGACGAAGACCTGCGCGAAGCCAACAACCCGATGCCGCGCTGGTGGATGGGGTTGTTTGTGCTCACCATCGTGTTCGGTCTTGGCTACCTGGTGGCCTATCCAGGTCTGGGAAACTATCGGGGCCAACTCGGCTGGAGCACGAGCGGCGAATATGCCAAGGATGTCGCCACCGCCAATCGCGAGCTGGAGCCGGTTTACGCCGCCTACATCGCCTTGCCGGCTGAAAAGATTGCCGCCAATCCTCAGGCCATGGCCATCGGCGAGCGTCTCTTCCTGAACAACTGCGCGCAATGCCATGGCTCTGATGGCCGCGGCAGCAAAGGGTTTCCCAACCTGAGCGACAGCGACTGGCTGCATGGCGGCTCCCCAGAAAAAATCAGTGAAACCATCCACAAGGGACGCATCGGCATCATGCCGCCCATGGCGGCTGCCGTCGGCACGCCGGACGATGTGAAAAACCTCGCCAACTATGTGCTGAGCCTGTCGGGCAGTCCGCACGACTCCCTGCGTGCTGGCCTGGGCAAGAGCAAATTCAGTGCGTGCGCCGCCTGTCACGGTGCCGGCGGTGGGGGCAACCAGGCGCTGGGCGCGCCCAACCTGACTGACAAGGTCTGGCTGCATGGTTATGGCCAGGAGGCCATCATCAGCATGATCAACACCGGCAAGACCAACCAGATGCCAGCGCAGCAGGGCCGTCTGACCGATGCGCAGATTCATGTGCTG
>CBFGNA010000226.1:0-4874 GCA_965650045.1 uncultured Polaromonas sp. | reverse complement strand
AGTACCTTCGCTCTAAAGTATGGGGGTGTAGGAGGAATCTGATGCAGCAGCAGAAGCCACTGCGGGTCAGGTTCCGACATGCCTCTACTTATATCACAGTTGTGATATATTTTGGTATGGCCTTGACAGGTAGCAATACGGCTCTCTAACAATGCACTTTGTGGGATCTGGTTTCCTGCGTGCTGCGCCAGAAGTGGCCGGCGCGCGCCGCCTGGCCCCGGCTGGCACTGCTGAGCCTGCTCACGGTGGTCGCGCCTTTTGTGCTGTTCAACTGGGCCGCGCTGGTGATCCCGGCCGGCTACTCCGCCGTGCTGAACGCCACGGCGCCGCTGTTCGGCGTGCTGGGCGCGGCCGCCGCGGGCGAAGAACGCCTCACCGGCCGCCGCCTGCTCGGCTGCGCCATCGGTTTTGCCGGCGTGGCCTTGCTGGTGCAGTTGGGGCCGGTGACGCCCACCACCCCGGTGCTGCTGGCGGCGCTGGCCTGCACCGGCGCCGCGGCGGGGTACGGCCTGGGCTCCATCCTGATGAAACGCGCCACGCTCGAACATGACGCCCTGCCCGCCTCCGCCGTCGTGCATGTGGCCGCGGCCCTGGTGCTGTTGCTGCCGGCCGGCGCCAGCGTGCCGGCGGCGCACTTCAGCACCGGCGCACTGATCGCGGTGGCGGTGCTGGGCCTGTTCACCTCGGGGCTGATGTACTGGATCAGCATGCGCATGATGCGTGAAATTCCCGCCAGTGCGGCCACCTCGGCCGCCTTCATGATCCCGCTGTTCGGTGTGGCCTGGGGCGGCATGTTTCTGGGTGAACCGGTCACCTGGGGCATGTTGCCCGGCTGCCTGCTGGTGCTGATGGCCACCGCGCTGATCACTGGCTTCAATCCTTTCCGGCGTCGCGGCCCGCGTTGAAGCGGCCTGCACTCGCTATCAACTTCATAGCTGCTCACGCCCGCCGGATGGGGGCTGGAGGCCAAAAATGCTTGAAACTCAGGCGGCAGGCAGGGCTGGGGCATCGATGCCACGCTGCAGCCGCCATGCGCGCCAAGCGCAGAAGGTGGCGAGAGCCGCCGCCGCTGCGCAGGCCCAGTACACACTGCCCAGCCCGAAGGCTGAACTGAGCACGCCACCGGTGAGGCCGCCCAGCACACCGGGCAAACCGTAGGCCAGCACCACGTACAGCGCCTGGCCGCGCCCGCGCAGCCGGCCCGGAAAGTGGTGCGACAGCAAGGCGATACACACCGTGTGGTGCGTCGCAAAGGTCAGCGCATGCAGCATTTGCGCAAACACCAGCACGGCCAGCACCGACGCGCAGGTGGCAGTCAGGCCCATGCGCAAGGTCATGGCCGCGGCGCAGAGCATCAGCCAGCCGGTCAGGCTGAAGCGCGGCAGCCAGCGGCCCTGGGTGTAGAACCAGCCAATCTCGACCACCACCGAGACCGCCCACAAGATGCCGATCATGGCCTTGCTGTAGCCGATGCTGTCGAGATACAGCGAAAAGAAAACATAGATGCCGATGTGCGCCAGCACATGAAAAAACGCCGCTGCAAAAAACCACTGCACCGCCCGCTGGCGCAGCACCGGCAGCACCGGCAGTTTTTCTTCATGCGGGGCCACCGCTTCCTTCAGGTTGGGCAGGCACCAGACGCTGAGCGTCACCGCCAGCAATGACAGAAATGTCCAGGCCGGGAAGTGCTTCATGCCAAACCACTCGAACCAGCTGCCGGCCGCAAACACCGTGACCAGGAAACCCAGCGATCCCCACAGCCGCACGCGCCCGTAACGCCGTGCGTCAAAGGCGCCGCCCTGGCTGATGAGGTGCGCCATCGCCGCTTCGCTCATGGGCATCATGGCGCTGGTGTGCGTGAACATCACCAGCAGCACCGCCGTCAACCACCAGATGCCGAAGCGTGAATCAAAATCCAGCCAGAGGCCGCAGGAGCTGATCAGCGCGACCGTCGCACCGTAGCGCAGCAGCTTCACGCGTTCGCCGGTGTGGTCGCTGATCGCGCCCCAGCCGTAGGGCGCAAACAGGCGCGTGGCCGCCTGCACCGAGGTCAGCAGGCTGATCGCCAGGATGCTGAAACCCAGCTCTTTCAGCCAGAGCGGCAAATAGGGATTGAAGAACCCGATGTGGGCAAAGTAGCTGGCCGACAGCGCCGCAAACGGCACCAGCTGGCGGCGCCGCGCGGCGGCTTCAGGCATGTTTCAGATGGCGCCGGGAATCGCGCGCATCGGCGAGACCACATCGCCGCACTGAGCACGCTGGCGCAGCGCATGTTCCATGATCACCAGCGCCAGCAGCGCCTCGGCAATCGGCGTCGCGCGTATGCCGACGCAGGGGTCGTGCCGGCCTTTGGTGATGACCGAGGTCGGCTGGCCCGCCATGTCGATGGACTCGCGCGGCGTGAGGATGGAGCTGGTCGGTTTGATGGCAATCGACACTTCCAGGTCCTGCCCGGTGCTGATGCCGCCCAGCACGCCGCCGGCGTTGTTGGACTTGAAGCCCTCGGGCGACAGCGAATCGCCGTGCGTGCTGCCGCGCTGCGCCACGCTGGCAAAGCCGGCGCCAATCTCCACACCCTTGACCGCGTTGATGCCCATCATGGCAAACGCGATGTCGGCGTCCAGCTTGTCATACAGCGGTTCGCCCAGGCCCACCGGCACACCGCTGGCCGTCACGCGGATGCGCGCGCCGCAGGAATCGCCGCTCTTGCGCAACGCTTCCATGTAAGTCTCCAGCTGGGACACATCCGCGATAGGCGCGAAGAAGGGGTTGTTCTGGACGTGGTCCCAGGATTCGAAATCAATGGCGAGGTCGCCAACCTGCGTCATGCAGCCGCGGAAGGTGGTGCCGTATTTTTCAAACAGCCACTTGCGCGCCACCGCACCCGCCGCCACCGTCGGCGCCGTCAGCCGCGCCGACGACCGCCCGCCACCGCGCGGGTCGCGGATGCCGTACTTTTGCAGGTAGGTGTAGTCGGCATGGCCGGGCCGGAAGGTGTTGAGGATGTCGCCGTAGTCCTTGCTGCGCTGGTCGGTGTTGCGGATCAGCAGCGCAATCGGCGTGCCGGTGGTTTTGCCCTCGTAGACACCCGACAAAATCTCGACCGCATCCGGCTCGTTGCGCTGCGTCACGAACTTGCTGGTGCCCGGCCGGCGCCGGTCCAGCTCGACCTGGATGTCGGCCTCAGAAAGCGCCATGCCCGGCGGGCAACCGTCAATCACACAGCCAATGGCCGGGCCGTGGGATTCACCGAAGTTGGTGACTGCGAATAGGGTGCCTAGGGTGTTGCCGCTCATGGGGGGATTATCCCAGATGGAGTTGGGCGGGGGACCGAGACGCTGGGGCTACGGACAGAATCGAATGGTGAACATGATGGGAGCATCACAATCGCGGCGAAGCTGCTTTCTGTCCGCCTTTCGGGTTGGCATCTTATGGCGAATTTCGGCGTATTCCCAAAAGGATTGCCTGTAAATCTTCCAATGCAACATCACCTTGCCCAAGTGAATCGGAACGCATCTGGCTGACCATTGCTGTGAAGGCAGTGCACTGTACGTCTGAGCTCATAGCAGCACCGAGGCGTTCAAAGACAGCAAATGCCCTGACCGTTTTTACGGCGCCGTAGAGACAAACCCGACACTTGGCATCAGCGGTTCGCATGCTGAGGCTCTTCGCCTCCGGAGAATTTCGCAAGATGCCGAAGTTCGCGTGTTCACTTACGCAGGTGAGGTAATCCGTGTACGCTTTCGTGCGGAGTTCGCGCTGGTGCTTGTTGCCATCGAGGTGGCGCGTGAAAAGAAATTGCAGCACAGCTCCGAGAAGCAGGCCCACAAGTGAAAGTAGCGCGGCAGTCAACGGTTACCTCGATGCGGCAAAAAGGAAGTGTTGCGGGTTCATTGCACTGCGTAACGTCAGTGGTCAGCGACGCAAAATCCCAGCTTGGCGCTGCAAGGGCACGCTGGAAGCCGTCGCTTCCAGTCGTTCAGCCAGCCACACCTTGATCACAGACTGCCGCGTCACACCCAGCTTGCTTGCTTCGCGGTCCAGCGAGTCAATCATCCAGGTCGGGAAATCGACGTTCACACGCTTTTGCTCCTGCAGAACACGCCGGGCTTGGGAGACATCCAGCGATGCGGTGAGGTCCACATCCTCGTCAAACTGCTGCTCAAATTTTTTAGCTTTCATACAGTGCCACCTCTTCTGTGCGTGCACGGCGCACGGATATCAATCGAATGTTGGCCGCGCGGTAGGTAATGACGGCCGACCAATGTTTGCCCTCAATGGCGCCAATCACCAGATACCGCGGTTCGTCCTCGGTTTTTGCGGGGATCTCCAGCAGCATCGGATCACTCCACAAACGCTGGGCTTCCACAAAATCGATGTTGTGTTTCGCAAGGTTGGATTCGCTTTTCGCGGGATCAAACTCAAACGCAATCATGGTATAAAAATTATACCTAAATTGGTGCTAATTAACACCTTGCACCGGCAACGCGAAATAAAACACCGCACCCGCCCCCACCTTGCCCTCGGCCCAGACACGCCCTCCGTGGCGCGTGACCACGCGGCGCACGGTGGCCAGGCCGATGCCGGTGCCTTCGAACTCCTCGTCGCCGTGCAGGCGCTCGAACACCTCGAAAAGTTTGTCGTAACAGGCCATGTCGAAGCCGGCGCCGTTGTCACGAACCGAATAAACCGCTTCCGCCCCCTCGATGCGGCCGCTGACCTCGATCTGCGGGCTGGCAACGCGGCTGCTGTATTTGACGGCATTCGAGAGCAGGTTGACCCAGACCTGGCGCAGCAATGCCGCATCCGCCGGCGCGTCCGGCAGCGGGCCGATTTCGAAGGCGGGTTGGGGTGCGTCGGGGCCCAAGCCCGGC
>CBFGNA010000225.1:0-4900 GCA_965650045.1 uncultured Polaromonas sp. | reverse complement strand
TTTTCTACGCCGGTGCGGCGCTGGCCCAGCCGGTCTGGGACAGCCTGCACCAGACGCAGGAAGCCGAGGTCGGCGAGCGCATTGTGATGGGCACGGGCCTGGGCATGACCGAGTCCGGGCCGTTCGGCATTTTTGTGACCAGCCCCGATGTCCGTGCCGGCGACCTGGGCGTGCCGGCTCCGGGCCTGGAACTCAAGCTGGTGCCCATGGACGGCAAGATCGAGGTGCGCTACCGGGGACCCAACATCACGCCCGGTTACTGGCGCGCGCCCGAAGCCACGCAAGAGTCGCTGGATGAGGAAGGTTTCTTTTGCACCGGCGATGCCGTCGCCTGGATCGATCCGGCCAACATCCACAAGGGCCTGAAGTTCGACGGCCGCATTGCCGAGGACTTCAAGCTCGGCACCGGCACCTTTGTCAGCGTCGGGCCGCTGCGCGCCAGGATCATTGCCGCCGGCGCGCCCTATGTGCAGGACGTGGTGCTCACCGGCATCAACCTTAAGGAAGTCGGGGCGCTGATTTTCCCGACGGCGGCCTGCCGCGCCCTCAGCGGGCTCGGACCGGAGGCAACGCTCAAGGACGTCGTGGAAAGCGCGCCGGTCCAGGCCCGTTTTCAGACCCTGCTCAATGAGCTGGCCGCCACCGCCACCGGCAGCGCCAGCCGCATCGCCCGCGCCCACCTGATGAGCGAGCCGCCGTCCATCGACAAGGGCGAAGTGACGGACAAGGGCTCCATCAACCAGCGCGCCGTGCTCAAGCACCGCGACGCGCTGGTCCAGTCGCTGCATGACGGCAGCCTGCCCTTCACCATCCTCCCGAAAGCAAAAGCATGAACATCCAGGGACATGCCGCCATCGTGACCGGCGGCGCTTCGGGGCTGGGTGAAGCGACGGCACGTGAGCTGGCCCGGCTTGGGGCCAGGGTTGCCCTGCTGGACCTCAACCTCGCGCTGGCGCAGCAGGTCGCTGCCGACATCGGCGCAGACCGGGCCATCGCCTGCGCCTGCGACATCACCAACACCGACAGCGTGGTGGCCGCGCTGGCTCAGGCCGAAGCGGCCCACGGCCCGGCGCGCATCCTGATGAACATTGCCGGCATGGGCAGTGCCAAACGCATCGTGCAAAAGGATGGCTCGCCCGCGCCCCTGGAAGATTTCGCCCGGGTCATCAACGTCAACCTGATCGGCAGCTACAACATCAGCCGCCTGTTCGCCGCCGCCTGCGTGAAACTGCAGCCACTGGAAGACGGCGAGCGCGGCGTGATGATGTTCACCGCCTCGGTCGCGGCCTTTGACGGCCAGGTCGGGCAGCAGGCCTACAGCGCGTCCAAGGGTGGCCTGGTCGGCATGACCCTGCCGATGGCGCGCGATCTGGCCCAGCACGGCATCCGCGTCTGCACCGTGGCGCCTGGCCTGTTTGCCACGCCGCTGATGAAGCAGTTGCCCGAACCGGTCCAGCAATCGCTGGCCGCCTCGATTCCTTTTCCGTCGCGCCTGGGAAAACCCGAGGAGTTTGCCCAGCTCGCTTGCCATATCGTGACCAACAGCCACCTCAACGGCGAGGTGATCCGGCTCGATGGCGCATTGCGCATGGCGCCGCGCTGACAGAACCCTTTCCGACCACGGCAACGGCCGCTATTTTTGTGTCAGTTTTTTAACAGGAGACCCAGCATGACCTTCACCAAATCCCTTCTAGCCATTGCGCTGGCCGGCTCGGCCGCAAGCGCCGCCATGGCAGACATCAACATTGGCGTGAGCCTGCCCCTGACCGGGCCGACCTCGGCGTTGGGCATCCCGATCAAGAACGCCATCGCGCTCTGGCCCACCAGCATTGGCGGCGAAAAACTCAATGTCATCATCCTTGACGACGCCACCGACCCCACCAACGCCACAAAAAACGCACGCCGCTTCGTGACCGAAGACAAGGTCGATATCCTGATGGGCTCGGCCGCCACCCCGCCGGCCAACTCGGTGGCCGCCGTGGCTGCAGAAAGCGGCACCATCCACCTGACCTTTGCGCCCATCGACGTGTCCACCGGCAAGGCGCCCTGGTCCTACAACATGCCGCAGTCCACGCTGGTGATGTCCCACGCCATCGTTGAACACATGAAAAAAACCGGCGTCAAGACGGTGGGCTTTCTGGGTTATGCCGATGCCTATGGTGAGCTCTTCCTGCGCGACATGAAGGTCAAGATGGCCGGCACCAACATCAAGTTCGTGTCGGAAGAACGTTTTGCCCGCACCGACACCAGCGTTACCGGACAGGCCCTGAAAGTGACGGCCGGCAACCCCGACGCCATCCTGATCGTCGCCTCCGGCAGCGGTGCCGCCATGCCGCACAAGGCGCTGATCGAGCGCGGCTACAAGGGCAAGATCTACCAGACGCACGGCGCGGCCTCGCGTGACCTGATGCGCGTCGGCGGCAAGGATGTGGAAGGCGCGTATGTTGTCGCCGGCCCCGGTGTGGTGGCCGAGCAACTGCCCGCCAACCACCCGAGCAAACAGGTGGCCATGGCCCACGTGACCGCCTGGGAAAAGATCTATGGCGCCAACAGCCGCAACCCGTTTGCCGGCCATGCCTATGACGCTTCGGTGGTGTTGCAGAAGATCATTCCGGTGGCCCTCAAGACGGCCAAGCCCGGCACCAAGGAATTCCGCGGTGCACTCAAGGCTGCCCTTGAAAACGCCGGCCCGATCGCGCTTTTCCATGGCACGGTCAACTACACCGCTACCAACCATGCGGGTTACACCGACGACACCGGCGTGATCATGCAGATCGTCAATGGCGACTGGAAGCTCCAGCCGAAATAAGCCGTCATTTCGCGCGTGACCGGGCGGAGCGGCAGTGCGCCGCCTGCCCGGGCCGCCGCGCCTCCCGCGTTCCCTGAAGGTTTTTATGGATTTTTCAATTGCCAGCATCCTGCTGGTTGACGGACTGACCAATGGCGCCATTTATGCGCTGCTGGGGCTGGCCACGGTGCTGGTTTTTGCCGTCACTCGGATCATTTTTATTCCCCAGGGCGAATTCGTCACCTACGGTGCGTTGACCCTGGCGATCCTGCAAACCGGCAAAGTGCCCGGAACCATCTGGCTGCTGCTGATGCTGGCCGGACTGGCTGCACTGGCCGAGGCCTGGCACACCTGGAAGCGCTACAAGCTGCCGGGCAAGGCGGTGCTGTCCGGCCTGAAGGTGCTGGTGGCGCCCGCGCTGGTGTCGCTGGTCACGCTCTGGGCCGCGCCCCAGCAGTTCTCCCTGCTCGTGCAGGCGCTGCTGTCGGTCAGCATCGTCACCTGCTTCGGTCCCCTGGTGTACCGCCTCGCCTACCAGTCGCTGGCCGACGCCACGCCCCTGGTGCTGCTGATCGTGTCGGTCGGTGTGCATTTCGCGCTGACCGGCCTGGGCCTGCTGTTCTTCGGTGCCGAAGGCTTTCGCAACCCGCCCTTCTGGGATGTCCGTTTCAGCCTGGGCGCGGTCAACCTGTCCGGTCAGGCGGTGATCATCGGCCTGGCGTCCATCGCGCTGATTGTCATGCTGTGGCTGTTTTTCGAGCGCACCCTCTACGGCAAGGCCCTGCGCGCCACAGCGGTGAACCGCCTGGGCGCCAGGCTGATGGGCATCTCGTCGCAGTCGGCCGGCCAGCTCACGCTGGCGATGGCGGCGCTGATCGGCGCGCTGTCGGGCCTTTTGATCGGCCCGACAACCACCGTGTTCTACGACTCGGGCTTTTTGATCGGCCTCAAGGGTTTTGTCGCCGCCGTGATCGGTGGTCTGGCCAGTTATCCCGGCGCAGCCCTGGGCGCGCTGATGGTCGGCGTCATCGAGGCCTTTGGCTCCTTCTGGGCCAGCGCTTTCAAGGAAGTGATCGTTTTCACACTGATCCTTCCCGTGCTTTTCTGGCGCTCGCTGCGGGCGGGCCCTTCGGACGAGGACCACTGACATGCCACTGAGAAAAATCGGATGGCTGCTGCTGGTCGCGGCCATCGGGCTGATTGCCGTGCTGCCCGTGCCCGAGTTCTGGATCACGCAGCTCAATTACATCGGCATCTCCAGCCTGGCGGTGCTGGGCCTCGTGCTGCTGACCGGGATCGGCGGGCTGACCTCGTTCGGCCAGGCGGCATTTGTCGGCATCGGCGCCTACACCACGGCCTACCTCACCGTCAGTGCCGGCTTCTCGCCATGGGTGGCGCTGTTCGTCGGCCTCGGCCTGACGGCCGCATGCGCCGTGGTGCTGGGCTGGATCACCTTGCGCATGTCGGGCCACTACCTGCCGCTGGCGACGCTGGCCTGGGGTCTGTCGCTCTACTACACCATGGGCAACCTGGAAGCGCTGGGCAAATACGACGGCATTCTGGGCCTGCCCGGCCTGGCGGTTTTCGGCTGGGACATCGGCCATGGGCGGGTCTTCTTCCTGATCACCTGGGCGCTGGTGCTGCTGGCTTCCCTCGCCATGCTGCACCTGCTGGACTCGCGCGTCGGCCGCGCCATCCGTTCGCTCAAGACCGGCTCGCAGATGGCCGAATCCATGGGTATCGACACCCTGCGTTTCAAGATCGGCATCTTCGTGATCGCAGCGCTGCTGGCCAGCCTCTCGGGCTGGCTGTATGCGCACTTCCAGCGCTCGGTCAACCCGTCGCCGTTCAGCGTGCACATCGGCATCGAATATCTTTTCATGGCGGTTCTCGGCGGCGCCGGTTATATCGAAGACACAGGGTTGCCGGTGTTGTTACGCGTCAGTCAGGTGCTGCCGATCTGGGAAGGCACCACTAACGTGCTTGCGCTCGATACGTTGCGGGCGCTGCAGAGTGACAAGGATCTGAAACGCAACCTCGCGCGATTTGAAGCTGCGGTTCTGAATTGTCTTGAGGGTCTCGGCAATGCGCGACTTGCCGAGGCTGGTCGAG
>CBFGNA010000224.1:0-4918 GCA_965650045.1 uncultured Polaromonas sp. | reverse complement strand
TCTTTGCTTACTTTCTTTTTGGCGACGCAAAAAGAAAGTGAGTTGCCGCCGGGCACCCCCCGGCTTGCAGGCACGCCCACGCGGCGAGTTTGTGCCAAACCGGACGCCGGCCAATCGCCCGAATTGGCCCCAAAATACCCCCATGACGCCAGCCAACACCTTCCCCCACTTCTGGGCCGACCTCAAAAGCCCCGACTTCGCGCGGCTCGACGCGGCGGCGGCGATTGCCGTGTTGCCGGTCGCGGCGATCGAGCAGCATGGGCCGCATCTGCCGCTCAGTGTGGATACCGACCTGGTCAACGGTGTAATTGCGCACTGCCTGCCGCACCTGCAACACCAGGACGCGCCCGTGCTCTTCCTGCCGACACAAGCCATTGGCCGCAGCATCGAGCACGTGAACTTTCCCGGCACGCTGACCTTGGGCGCGGCGGCGCTGATCCAGAGCTGGGTGGACCTGGGGGAGTGCGTGGCGCGCACCGGCATCAAAAAGCTGGTGCTCCTCAACGCGCATGGCGGCAACGTCTCCACGCTGGACATCGTCGGGCGTGAACTGCGGGCACGTTTCGGCCTCACGGTTTGGATGGTCAACACCTTCAGCCTGCCGCTACCGGCCGAGGTCAAGCAGCTGTTCGGTCCGGACGAGGAGCGTTTCGGCGTGCACGGCGGTGATGTCGAGACCTCGATGATGCTGGCGCTGCATCCGCACAAGGTGGACATGACGCAGGCGAAAAATTTCCATTCAAGCAGCCAGGACCGCGCACAGACCTACGCCATCCTCGGCAACGGCAGCAGCGCCAAACTGGCCTGGGCCGCGCAGGACCTGCATGCGGCGGGTGCGGCCGGCAATGCCTCCGCAGCCACCGCCGAAAAAGGCCGGGCGGTGCTGCAGGCCAGCGGCCAGGCGCTGGCGCGTTTGCTGGGCGAGGTCGGGCAGTTCCCAGCGCTTTCTTGACATGCCGCCGGCCACCCCACAAAAACAGGGGCGGTCGGCTGACAGGGCGGCGTGCCCGGCAGGCTGACAATGCGGACATGGTGCGTTCGCCCGGACGTTCCTCACTGACCAAGGATTGACCATGTGCGCCCTTTCCCTTCCTCCGTTCTTGCGGCTTCTGGCTGGCCGGCCAGCCATGTTGCCCCTGTGCGCCGCATTGGCGCTGGGACTCAGTGCCTGCGGTGACACCACCCGGCTGCCGGAAGGCGCCGATGTGGGCGCCACGCCGACATTGCCCCAGCCGGTCAGGTCGTTGATTCCCACCGTTAACATCGCGCCGGCCCAGGGTTGGCCCGAAGGCCGCATGCCGCAATCCATGGCCGGCACCACGGTGACCGCACTGGCCACCGGCCTGGACCACCCGCGCTGGGTGTACACCCTGCCCAACGGCGACGTGCTGGTGGCCGAGAGCAACAAACCGCCGCAACCCGACGCGGGCTTCAGCCTCAAGGGCTGGATCATGGGCACGGTCATGAAAAAGGCTGGTGCTGGCGTGCCGAGCGCCAACCGCATCACCCTGCTGCGCGACGCTGACGGCGACGGCAAGGCGGAAACCCGCACCGTGTTTTTGCAGGGCCTGATGTCGCCTTTCGGCATGGCGCTGGTGGGCAAGGAACTGTTCATCGCCAACGCGGACGCGCTGGTGAAAGTGCCATATGAAGACGGCCAGACCGCGATCACCGCCACGCCCGTGAAGGTGGTGGATCTGCCGGCGGGCCTGAACCACCACTGGACCAAAAACGTGATCGCCAGCCGCGACGGCAGCAAGCTGTATGTCACGGTCGGCTCGAACAGCAATGTCGGCGAAAACGGCATGGACATCGAGGTGGACCGCGCGGCCATCCACGAGGTGGATCCGAAGACCGGCGCCCGCCGCCTGTTTGCTTCGGGCCTGCGCAACCCCAACGGCATGGGCTGGGCGCCTGACGGCACGCTCTGGACCGTGGTCAACGAGCGCGACGAGATCGGCAGCGACCTGGTGCCCGACTACCTGACCTCGGTGAAAGACGGCGCGTTTTACGGCTGGCCCTACAGCTACTACGGCCAGAACGTCGATGTGCGCATCACGCCGCCGCGGCCGGACCTGGTGGCCAAGGCGATGGCACCCGATTACGCGCTGGGTTCCCACGTCGCGCCGCTGGGCATGGTGTTTGCCGAGGGCAACACGCTGCCACCTTCGCTGGCCAGCGGCGTGTTTGTCGGTGAACACGGCTCCTGGAACCGCAAGCCGCTCAATGGCTACAAGGTGGTGTTTGTGCCGTTTGCGGGCAGCAAGCCGTCCGGCAAACCCATCGATGTGCTGACCGGCTTTGTCAGCCCGGACGGCAAGGCCTATGGCCGGCCGGTGGGTGTGGCCATCGACAAACGTGGCGCGCTGCTGGTGGCCGACGACGTGGGCAATGTGATCTGGCGCGTGGCCGCCTCGCCTGCACGTTAAAAGTGCCTTCAGCCCTTTGCTGGCGGGCGCAACCAGCTATCAAATATGTAGCGTACCGGTGGCAGGCTAGGAATAGGTGATCCAGCTCGCGTGTTCAGGCGCGTCCAGGTGCGGCAAGGTGTTGTAGGTCACCAGCATGTGGCGCTTGGGCGTGAAGGCGAACTCGGTCAGCGAGCAGTTGCGGATGCGCAGGTTCAGCTCGATGGTGGTTTCCGGCGCCGTGCCCAGCACATGGCCGACGGCCGTGGAGATCGGCCCGCCGCTGGAGACCAGCAGCACGTTGCCGCTGTGGTTCGTGCGGATGTGGTCCAGCACGCCGGTGATGCCAGCGACGAAGTCGGTGTAGCTGGGCATGCCTTTGGGGCTGACCACGCCGGCCATCCATTGCGCCAGCCCGTCCTTCAGCAGGCGGAAGTGGCTGCGGTACATCTCGGGCGAGGTCGGCTTTTCCAGCTTGTGCGGGTGGACGGCGCCGATCACGGCTTCGCTGTCGTATTCGTTCAACCCACTCCACGCCGCCGCTTCCATCGGTGTTTCCATGCCTTCGCAGATGCCCGCAAAGGTCTTGAGTTGCCGTTGCAGCGTACCGGTGAAGGCTGCTTCAAAGCTGATGCCCTTGTACTTGAAGTATTCGCCGAGGCGCACGCTTTGCCGGTAGCCCATGTCGCTGAGCACGTCATAGTCGTCGGCGCCAAACGAGGCCTGGCCGTGGCGCACGAGGTAGAGGGTTCCCATCGGTAAATTGTGGCGACATGGCTGCAGGCGCCCAGTCGCCGGGGTGACGGATCAACCGGCCAGTAGCACCTTGGCGACAGTGGCACTGTCTACATTGCCGCCGCACAGCGTGGTGCCGACAACCTGGCCTTTCAATCGGGTCCGCTCCTGCATGGCCGCCGCAAAACTCGCCGCGCCGGCGCCTTCCGCGACGTTGTGCGTGTCGGCATACAAGGCGCGCATGGCCTGCGCCACTTCGTCGTCCGTGACCTGCACGATGTGGTCAATGTGCGGCGCGATGATGTCCAGCGCCGAGGTGTCGGCGATGCGGCAGGCCATGCCGTCGGCGAGTTGCGTCGTCACTGGCGCTGCGACCACACGGCCGGCCGCCAGCGAATCGGCATACGTGGTGGCGTGCGCACTGACCACGCCAACGATGCGAAGCGTGCGCCCCAGTGCCAGTTTGGCGGAAATGGCCGCGCAGGCGCCGGAGCCCTGGCCGATGGGCACATACACCACGTCGAGTTGCGGCACCGCCTGCATGAACTCCCACCAATACGTCGCCACCCCGCTGAGCAGGTCGGCATGAAAACTCGGCACCATGTGCGCACCGCGTTCGGCCGCCAGCGCGATGGCGAATTCGCGGCTTTCCTGGAAGTCATCGCCGTGTTCGATCAGGCTCACGCCCAGCGCACGCATGGCCGCGTTTTTTTCGACCGAATTGCCGTGCGGGACCACGATGGTGCAGGCCACGCCGTGTGCCCGGGCGGCCCAGCCGATGCTCTGGCCGTGGTTGCCGCGGGTCGCGCTGACAACTTCCGCCGGCAGTGCGCCGCGTTTTTTCAGCGCGTCAAAGTAGGTCAGGCCGCCGCGGATCTTGAAGGCGCCGACCGGTGTGTGGTTTTCGTGCTTGATCCAGCAGTCGGTGCCCAGGCGCTGGCTGGACAGGCCCCAGCGGTATTGCGGTGTGGCCTGGAACTCGCGGTAAACCACGCGCGACGCCGCTTCGATCTGGGCGAGCGATGGCAGGGCGTTCATGCAGCGCGCTTTTCCGTCAGCAGGCGCAGCGCCAGCAGGCCCAGCACCGTGCCCATGACATAACGCTGCACACGCATCCAGGTGATGTTGCGGTTCAGGAAGACGGCGAGCCCGGCGGCAAAAAAGATGATCACGGTGTTGATCACCATGCTCACGCCGATCTGCACCGCGCCCAGGCTCAGGCTTTGCAGCAGCACCTGGCCGCGCTCGGGATGCAGGAACTGCGGGAAGAAGGACAAATAGAACATGGCCACCTTGGGGTTGAGCAGGTTGGTCATGAAACCCATGAGAAACAGCTTGCGCGGCGGATCGTGCGGCAGGGTGCGGGTTTCGAACGGTGACAGCCCGCCGGGTTTGACCGCCTGCCAGGCCAGCCACAGCAGATAAAGCGCGCCGGCGACCTTGATCGCGGTGAAGGCGACGGGTGCGGCCAGCAGCAGGGCGCTCAGGCCGAAGGACGCCCCCAGCAGATGCACGACAAAGCCGAGCGCCACCCCGCCCAGCGAAATCATCCCGGCACCGCGCCCCTGGCACAGCGTGCGCGAGATGCAGTAAATCATGTTGGGCCCGGGCGTCAGCACCAGCGCCAGCGCGACCAGGGCAAACCAGGCGAGCTCGGTCATCGTCAGCATGGGCGCTCCTAAAGTCCCTGGGATTCGAGCCGGACCGGCCCGCGTGGCGTCTGCAAGGTATCGATCAGATTGGGTGTTCCGTGCAGCACATCGACCGCATCGAGG
>CBFGNA010000223.1:0-4950 GCA_965650045.1 uncultured Polaromonas sp. | reverse complement strand
GCCCAGGCTGCCTTCGGCAAGTACTTCACCCTGTATTGTTTGAACCAGCAAAATGCATCCCAAAAAACCTGATCTCCCCCCCCAAACACTCGAAGCTGTCCACCGGCGAAGCCTGCTTGGCAGCCTGGCCGGACTCGGTGCCCTCACGGTGTTGCCGCCGGCCTGGGCCCAGTTCCGTGTCGAGGTGTCGGGTGTCGGCCTGACACAGTTGCCCATTGCGATTGCCGCGTTCCGCGGCGACGCGCAAGCCCCCCAGAAAATGGCAGCCATCGTGCAGGCCGACCTGGAAAGAAGCGGCCAGTTTCGGGCTGTCGATGCCAGCGGCAACCAGCTTGATGAAAGCTCGCGCCCGGATCTGTCGGTCTGGCGCCAGCGCGCTGCAGACTCCCTGCTGACCGGCAGCATTTCCCGGCTGGCCGATGGGCGGTATGACGTGCGCTGCCGTCTGTGGGATGTGGTGCGCGGCCAGGATCTTGGCGGCCAGAGTTATGTGGTGCCGCAAGGCGATTTGCGCCTGTCGGCCCACCGGATTGCGGACTTCGTCTACGAAAAACTGACCGGCGAAAAAGGGGTTTTTTCCACCCGCATCGCCTACGTTACCAAGGCTGGCACACGCTACAACCTGTGGGTGGCGGACTCCGACGGGGAGGGGGCCCAGTCTGCGCTGGCAAGCCCCGAGCCCATCATTTCCCCCTCCTGGTCGCCCAACGGCTCACAGCTGGCTTATGTGTCCTTCGAGTCCCGCAAACCGGTGATTTATGCCCATGATGTGGCCACGGGCAAAAGGCGCTTGCTGGCCAATTTTCGCGGTTCCAACAGCGCCCCGGCCTGGTCGCCCGACGGCAGCCAGCTGGTCGCTACCTTGAGCCGCGATGGTGGCTCGCAGCTTTATGCCATTTCCTCGTCGGGCGGCGAGCCACGCAGGCTCACGCAGTCGGCCAGCATTGACACCGAGCCGGCATTTTCACCGGATGGCCGCTACATCTATTTCGTCAGCGACCGGGGCGGTTCGCCCCAGATCTACCGCATGGGCGCGGGCGGCGGGGGCGTCGAACGGGTCACCTTTACGGGGAGTTACAACATATCACCGGCCCTCAGTCCGGATGGCCGCTGGCTGGCCTATATTTCACGCATCGGTGGCGCATTCAAGCTGCATGTCATGGAGCTGGGCAAGGGAACGGCCACCGCCATCACGGACACCAGCGGCGACGAAAGCCCGAGTTTTGCACCCAACAGCCGGCTCATCGTTTACGCCACCCAGCAGCAGGGCCGGGAAGCCTTGCTTACCACCACGCTGGACGGAAAGATCAAGGCCCGGCTGACCGGGTCCTCTGGAGACATACGTGAGCCGGACTGGGGTCCTTTTCACAGATAACCCCCGCCAGCAACAAGCTTCTTTCTTTAATTTTTTGTGAAAGCACCTATGAAA
The DNA here is from genome assembly GCA_965650045.1 of uncultured Polaromonas sp. Classification (GTDB taxonomy): domain Bacteria; phylum Pseudomonadota; class Gammaproteobacteria; order Burkholderiales; family Burkholderiaceae_C; genus Polaromonas. The sequence goes on along the minus strand of CBFGNA010000223.1, from coordinate 3,521 downwards.
TCCATCCTCTCACTCACCGCCATCATCGCCCTGAGCGCCGCCATCGTCGGTTGCAGTTCCGGTGTCAAACTCAATGATGTCCCCGTGGAAAACCGGGCGCCTGTCACGACCGGCCAAAACGGTGCGGGCGACGCTTCCGGCGTGGCCGGCCGCGATGTCGCGCCGGTGCTGATTGGCGCCACCGATCCCTCGATGGCTGGCCCCGCCGGCGCCGCCCGTGTCATCTATTTTGATTACGACAGTTTCGTGATCAAACCCGAAGCGCAGGCCACCGTTGAGGCCCACGCACGCTTTCTGAGCGCCAACAAGGATCGCAAGCTGGTCATCGAGGGCAGCACCGATGAACGCGGTGGACGCGAATACAACCTGGCGCTGGGGCAGAAACGTGCTGAAGCAGTGCGCCGCGCGCTGGTGTTGCTGGGCGCTGCCGATGCACAGATTGAAGCCGTCAGCTTCGGTGAGGAAAAACCTGCCGAGACCGGTAGCGACGAAGCGGCCTACGCCAAGAACCGCCGCGCTGAATTCAACTACCGTTAAGCCGGAGCCTGATCTTGAAGACTTTCCGGATTGTCCTGGCCGCTGCGGCTTGCGTGCTGGCCTTCAATGCGCAGGCCGGCCTGTTCGAGGACGACGAAGCCCGCAAGGCAATTCTTGAGATGCGGCAGCGTCTCGATGCGTCGCAGCAGCGCATGGCGGAAGATCTGCGCAAGGCCAACGAGGACAATGCGCAGCTCCGCCGCAGCCTTCTCGATCTGTCCGGCCAGATAGACGCCTTGCGCAGCGAGATGGCCCAGATGCGCGGCCAGGGAGAACAGATGACGCGCGAGTTGTCTGAAGTCCAGCGCAAGCAAAAGGACCTGACCCAAGGACTGGATGACCGGCTCAGCCGTTTCGAGCCCTCCAAGGTCACGGTCGATGGCCGGGAATTTGTGGCGGAGCCCGCTGAAAAGCAGGAGTTTGAAGCGGCTTTGGCGGTCTTGCGAAAAGGCGATTTCGCGTCGGCGCAGACGGCCTTTTCCGGCTTCCTCAAGCGTTATCCGCAAAGCGGCTACAAGGCGCCTGCATTGTTCTGGCTGGGACCCGCCCAGTACGCCTTGCGCAACTATCGTGACGCCATCACGAACTTCCGCACCCTGGTGGCCACCGACACGGAACACCTTCGCGCGCCTGAAGCGGTGCTGGCCGTGGCCAACTGCCAGATTGAACTCAAGGACACCAAGGGCGCGCGCAAGACGCTGGAAGATCTGCTCAAGGCCTATCCACAGTCGGAAGCCGCCTCGGTGGCCAAGGACCGCCTGAGCAAGCTGAAGTAAGTGCGGTGGGGGCAAGCAGGCGTGCCGCGCGCCGCCTGCCGTTCAGCCCCTAAAATCGGGCGATGGATACCTCCCAGCTCAATGCCCTCACCACCCAGGTTCTCTGGGCGGCTTTCATTCTTTCCGCTCTTTTCGGCGCCATTGCGCAGCGCACCCACTTCTGCACCATGGGCGCGGTCAGCGACATCATCAACATGGGCGACTGGACCCGGATGCGCATGTGGGGCATGGCCATGGGCGTGGCCATGATCGGCTTTTACGGCCTGGCGGCAGCTGGCCTGATCGATCCTTCCAAAACCCTGTATTCGTCGAACCGCTTCATCTGGCTGTCGGCGCTGGTGGGCGGCGGCCTGTTCGGCTTCGGCATGGTGCTGGCATCCGGCTGCGGCAGCAAGACGCTGGTGCGCATAGGCGGCGGCAACCTCAAGTCGCTGGTGGTGTTCCTGGTCATGGGTGTGGCAGCGTTTGCCACCCTCAAGGGCATCACCGCCGTATTGCGTGTGGCCACTGTGGACAGCGTTGGTGTTGATTTTGCGGGCAACGCCGCCCTGTCGGTCTGGGCGGGAAGCGCGCTCGGCGTGTCGCCCGCGCTGGCGGGCCTGGTGATTGCTGCGGTTCTTGGCGGCGGGCTGATTGTCTGGGCGCTGGCAAACGCCGATTTCCGGCGTTTCGACAATCTGCTGGCTGGCCTGGGCATTGGCGCGGTGGTTGTAGGGATGTGGTGGGTCAGCGGCCATCTGGGTTATGTGGCCGAACATCCCGATACGCTGCAGGAGGCTTTTCTTGCGACCAACTCCGGCCGCATGGAAGCACTGAGTTTTGTTTCGCCGGTGGCCTATACCGTGGACTGGGTCATGTTTTTCAGCGACAAGAGCAAGCTGCTGACGATAGGCATCGTTTCCGTCTTCGGTGTGGTGGTGGGTTCTGCCGTGTATTCACTGCTGTCGCGCGGTTTCCGCTGGGAAGGCTTCCGCGATGCCGAAGATACCGGCAACCACCTGGTCGGGGCTGTGCTGATGGGTGTGGGCGGCGTGACCGCCATGGGCTGCACCATTGGTCAGGGCCTGTCCGGCATGTCTACATTGAGCGCCACCAGCTTCGTGGCTGTGGCCGCCATCCTGGCCGGCTGCGTGGCCGGGGTCAGGTATCAGATCTGGCGGCTTGAGCAGGGCAGCTGATGCCCCTGACTTTTGTCTGGAGGAGGCGTGTATTTGGCTGACCCGACCGACAGTTCCACCGTGGGTTCCAACGTGGACATGGAGCGCCGTTTTGGCGGCCTCGCGCGCCTGTATGGCGCTGCCGGTGCGCAGAGAATTCGTGATGCCCACGTTATCGTGGTGGGGCTCGGCGGTGTGGGTTCCTGGGCCGCCGAAGCGCTGGCGCGAAGTGGTGTGGCACGCCTCACGCTGATCGATCTGGACCACGTCGCCGAGTCCAACATCAACCGACAGGTTCATGCGCTGGACAACACGCTCGGTCAGGCCAAGGTGCTGGCCATGCGTGAACGCATCGCGCAGATTCATCCTCAGTGTGTGGTCGATGCGGTCGAAGAATTTGTTGACGCCGCCAACTGGCCGGGCATCGCCGGTATCGCCGATGTGCAGGCTGGCAGCAGCGTCGCGGTGATCGATGCCTGCGACCAGGTCCGGGCCAAAACCGCGATGGCTGCGTGGGCCCTGCGCAGCAAGACAAACCTCATCAGTGTCGGTGCGGCGGGTGGCAAGCGCCATGCGCACAAGGTGGATATCGATGACCTCGCGCTGGTCACGCACGATCCCCTGCTGGCGCAATTGCGTTACCGCCTGCGCAAGGCGCACGGTGCCGCGCGCAAGGGGCGCATCGGCGTCGCCTGTGTGTTCAGCCGCGAAGCCGTGATGCAGCCGGCTGGCCCGGCCGGCGGCGCTGCCGATGACGGCGAAGGCCTGGCGTGCGCCGTTTCCGCTGAGGCACAAAGCGACGGCAGCCTCAACTGCCACGGCTACGGCTCGGTCGTCAGCGTGACCTCGACCTTTGGCCTGTGCGCAGCAGGGTGGGTGCTCGATAAAATTGCGGCGTGAGTTTGCAAAGCGCAAAAAAATGACGCTATAATTCAAGGCTTTGCTGCACACGATGCAGCAAAGACCAGGAAGTATCGAAAGATGCTCCCCGGGGCCTTAGCTCAGTTGGTAGAGCAGCGGACTTTTAATCCGTTTGTCGTGGGTTCGACCC
>CBFGNA010000222.1:0-4951 GCA_965650045.1 uncultured Polaromonas sp. | reverse complement strand
TGCCCGGACCGCCCTGCGTCGCCGCATCAACAATGGCGAAGGTGTCGAAGAAGGCATAGACCACGTTGATCACCAGCAAAAAGAAGGTGGTGGGCGTGAGCAGCGGGAACTGTACCGTCCAAAAGCGGCGCCAGGGACGCGCGCCGTCGATGGCGGCGGCCTCGATCAGCGACTTGGGAATCGACTGCAGGCCGGCCAGGAAAAACAGGAAGTTGTACGAAATCTGCTTCCACACCGCGGCCATGACGATCAGTATCGTGGCGTGCGTCGAGTTGAGCAGGTGGTTCCAGTTGATGCCCACCTTGCCAAGCGCGTAGGCCACCACGCCCAATGAGGGCGAGAACATGAAGACCCACAGCACCGCGGCCACCGCAGGGGCAACGGCGTAGGGCAGGATCAGCATGGTTTTGTAGAACATGCCGCCGGAAAGTATGCGGTCCGCAAACACGGCCAGCATCAAGGACAGGCTGATGCCGATGACGGCGACCAGCACTGAAAACAGCGCGGTAATCTTGAACGAGTCGAGGTAGGAGGGATCGGCGATCAAATGCCTGAAATTGTCCAGACCAACAAACTCGACGGAAGTGCCGAACGCGTCTTGCTGCTGCAGGGATTGCAGGATCGCCTGGGCGGCCGGCCAGAAGAAAAACACGAGGATCACCACCATTTGCGGCAGGATCAGCAGCCAGGGCAGCCAGCTCGATTTGAAGACGACGCGTTTTTCCATGTGTCCTTTGATATGAAAAATCCCGCCCGGGCACCCCCCATGAAGAGGGCAAGCGGGCGGGACGGATGTTATCCGAACGCGAAGGTCCGGCTCACAACTGTGCCGGAATCAGCCTTTGTTGGCTTTCTGGAAACGTTCGAGCTGCTCGTTGCCCCGCTTGACGATTTCGTCCAGCGCTTCCTTGGCGGTTTTTTTGCCGTTCCAGACGTTTTCAAGTTCTTCGTCTTCAATCGCACGAACCTGCACATAGTTGCCCAGGCGGATGCCGCGGCTCTTGTCGGTGACCTTGCGGATCATCTGCGTCACAGCGACGTCAGTTCCGGGGTTCTGCTTGTAGAAGCCCGAGTCCTCCGTCAGCTTGTAGGAGGCCAGCGTCACAGGCAGGTAGCCCGTGCGTTTGTGGCTGGCAGACTGGACTTCGGGGCGCGAGATGAAGGTGAAGAACTTGGCAACGCCCTTGTATTCTTCAGGTTTCTTGCCGGCCATGACCCATAGGCTGGCGCCGCCGATCACGGTGTTCTGCGGCGCGCCGGGCACGTCCGGGTAGTAGGGGAGAGGCGCCACCGCGTATGCAAACTTGGCGTTCTTGGCCACGTTGCCGTAGAAGCCCGACGAGGTATTGATCATGGCGCATTCGCCCGACACAAAGCTGGCTTCTGGCACATTGCCGCGGCCCTTGTAGACGAACAGGCCCTGCTTGGCCATATTGCCCAGGTTTTCAATGTGACGCACGTGCAGCGGCGAATTGATTTTCATGCGTGCGTCGAGGCCGGCCAGACCATTGCTTTTGGTGGCGAACTCGACGTTGTGCCAGGCTGAGAAGCTCTCGAGCTGGGTCCAGCCCTGCCAGGCGGTGGTGAACGGGCACTTGTGCCCGCTGGCCTTCAGTTTGGCGGCGGCTGCAGTGACTTCTGGCCAGGTGGCGGGCAGCTTGTCCGTCGGAATGCCGGCCGCCTTGAAAGCGTCCTTGTTGATATAAAACACAGTGGTGGAGCTGTTGAACGGGAAGCTCAGCATCTGGCCGTTTGGCGCGGTGTAATAGCCCGCAACCGCTGGAATATAAGCGGTCGGATCGAACTTTTCGCCAGCGTCTTTCATCACCTTGCCGACGGGAACGATCGCGTTCTTGCTCGCCATCATGGTGGCGGTGCCCACTTCGAACACCTGCAGGATGTTGGGTGCGTTGCCGGCGCGAAAAGCAGCAATCGAGGCGGTCATCGATTCGTCGTACGTGCCCTTGAAGGTTGGCACGACCTTGTATTCCTTCTGGCTCTCGTTGAATTGCTTGGCCAAGTCATTGACCCATTCACCGTTGACGGCGGTCATCGAATGCCACCACTGAATTTCGGTCTGGGCGTGGCTGACGACGGGCGCAACAAGTGCGCAGGCCGCCAGGGCGATAGCTGTGAAGCTTTTTTTCATTGCAACTCCTGGATGGAACGTGGAACGGGATGTCCACACAAATTAAACCGCCGAGTTTACGAACGATTTGTGACACGGCGATTTAAGCGGGCTGCAAGCGGGCCCACAAGCGGGTTTCCACGCAGGGGCCGGGGGGTAGGGCTGCAAATGTTGCGCTGCGGTAACATACGGACAAGGTGCCGGACCCAGGCCCCCGCCGGCTCCCAGCGGGCCCTTTTTTAGCACCCGGCCCCTCCCACGATGAACGCTCCTGAAGCTCTCCAAAAATTAGACGCCCTGGCCGACGAGGCCAAGCCGGGCGAAGCCCGCATTCGCGAGATTCCTTACAACTACACCTCGTTTTCCGACCGGGAGGTGGTGATTCGCCTGCTGGGCGCACGGGCCTGGGATCTGCTGAACCTGCTGCGCGACGAGCGCCGCACCGGCCGCTCGGCCCGCATGTTGTACGAGGTGCTGGGTGACATCTGGGTGGTGCAGCGCAACCCCTATCTGCAGGACGACCTGCTGGACAACCCCAAGCGCCGCCACCTGCTGGTGGAAGCCCTGCAGCACCGGCTGGGCGAGGTCGAAAAACGCCGCACGCCCGAGCAGGACAGCCAGCGCGACGCCGTGGTGGTTGAACTGCTGGAGGCAGCGCGCCGCGCGGTCGCGGATTTCTCCACTTCCTTCGAGAACATGTATGACTTGCGCCGCCTGACCGCGCGCAAGCTGGGCAAGCTGACCCAGAAAGACAACATCAAGTTCGACGGCCTGTCGCGTGTCTCGCATGTGACGGATGCGACCGACTGGCGCGTTGAATACCCGTTTGTGGTGCTCACGCCCGACACCGAGGCCGAGATGGCTGGCCTGGTCAAGGGCTGCATCGAACTCGGCCTGACCATCATTCCGCGCGGCGGCGGCACCGGCTACACCGGCGGCGCGATTCCGCTGACCTGGAAGTCGGTGGTCATCAACACCGAAAAACTCGAAGCCATGACCGAGGTCGAGATGGTGACGCTGCCCGGCATAGACCAGCCGGTGGCCACGGTCTGGACCGAGGCCGGCGTGGTGACCCAGCGCGTGGCCGATGCGGCCGAGCGCGGCGGTTTTGTCTTTGCGGTCGATCCGACCTCGGCCGAAGCGTCCTGCATAGGCGGCAACATCGCGATGAATGCCGGCGGCAAAAAGGCCGTGTTGTGGGGCACGGCACTCGACAACCTCGCATCCTGGCGCATGGTCACGCCGCAGGCCGAGTGGCTGGAAGTCACGCGGCTGGATCACAACCTCGGCAAGATCCATGACGCCGAGCAGGCCAGTTTTGAACTGAAATACTTTGCGGCCGACGGCAAGGCGCATTTGCGCACCGAACGCCTGGTGATCCCCGGCAAGACCTTCCGCAAGGAGGGCTTGGGCAAGGACGTGACCGACAAGTTCCTCAGCGGCCTGCCGGGTATCCAGAAGGAAGGCTGCGACGGCCTGATCACCAGCGCGCGCTGGATCGTGCACCGCATGCCGGCGCACACGCGCACCGTCTGCCTGGAGTTTTTCGGCAATGCGAAGGACGCGGTGCCCAGCATTGTCGAGATCAAGGACTTCATGTTCGCCGAGCAAAAGCGCGGCGGCGCCATCCTGGCCGGCCTGGAACATCTGGACGACCGTTACCTCAAGGCCGTCGGTTACGCGACCAAGTCCAAGACCCATGGCGGCCTGCCCAAGATGGTGCTGTTCGGCGACATCGCCGGCGACGATGCCGACGCGGTGGCCCGCGCGACCTCGGAAGTCGTGCGCATCGCCAATTCGCGCCGCGGCGAAGGTTTCATCGCCATCAGCCCGGACGCACGCAAGAAATTCTGGCTGGACCGCAAACGCACCGCCGCGATTTCGCGCCACACCAATGCCTTCAAGATCAATGAAGACGTGGTGATCCCGCTGCCGCGCATGGCCGAATACACCGACGGCATCGAACGCATCAACATCGAGCTGAGCCTGGCCAACAAGGTCAAGCTGTGCGACACGCTGGAAGCTTTTTTCCTCAAGGGCAAGCTGCCGCTGGGCAAGTCCGACGATGCCGGCGAAATCCCCTCGGCCGAACTGCTGGAAGACCGGGTCGGCCAGGCCGTCGCGCTGATTGCCGACGTGCGTGCGCTGTGGTCGGGCTGGCTGCAGGACGTGGACACGCTGTTTCCGCAGCTGCAGGACCACTCGCTGCGTGCCAGCTGGAAAACCCAGTTGCGCGCACCGCTGCAGGCGATTTTTTCGGGCGCCGCGTTTGCGCCCATCCTGGCCGAGTGCAGCGCCATCCACAAACAGGTGCTCAAGGGCCGGGTCTGGGCCGCGCTGCACATGCATGCCGGCGACGGCAATGTGCACACCAACCTGCCGGTCAACAGTGACGACTACGAGATGCTGCAGACCGCGCATGAAGCGGTGGCCCGCATCATGGTGCTGGCGCGTTCGCTGGACGGCGTGATCTCCGGCGAACACGGCATCGGCATCACCAAGCTGGAGTTTTTGACCGACGCCGAGCTGCAGCCCTTTGCCGATTACAAGCTGCGGGTCGATCCGGAAGGGCGCTTCAACAAGGGCAAGTTGCTACGAAATCAGGAGCTGTCCACGCATGCGGGACAAGGGCTGGAGGCCCAAAATGCTCAAGACCTGGGGGGGGAGGGTGAGGCCGGCGGCCGCCGCGAAGGGCCGCCCCGAGCAAGGCCAGCCCCCTCGGGGGGCAGGGAGCTACACGCAGTGAGCGACCGTGGGGGCCCTATTTATGCAGACCTGACGAATGCGTATACGCCCAGCTTCGGCCTGATGGGCCATGAGTCG
>CBFGNA010000221.1:0-4967 GCA_965650045.1 uncultured Polaromonas sp. | reverse complement strand
CTGCGTCACATCGTGTTGCCGCAGGCCATCCGCATTGCGGTGCCGCCCACGGTCGGTTTTCTGGTGCAGGTGGTCAAGGGCACGGCGCTGGCGTCGGTGATCGGTTTCATCGAACTGACCAAGGCCGGCACCATGATCACCAACGCCACCTTCAAGCCCTTCCTGGTGTACAGCTGCGTGGCCCTGATGTATTTCGCCCTGTGTTTTCCGGTGTCGCTGTATGCGCGCAGGCTTGAAAGGAAACTGAGAAATGGACGCTGACATGACAACTGGCAATGCCACCCTGCCCACCGATACGCGGCAATTCCCCGCCGGGCCGCCCCAAGGGGAATTAGCCCCCTCGGGGGGCAGTGATGTACGCGAAGCGACGAACGTGGGGGCAATGAAAACACTGGTGGAGATCAACCAGCTGCGCAAGAGCTTCGGCAGCAACGAGGTGCTCAAGGGCATCGACCTCGACGTCAAGGCCGGCGAGGTGATCGCCATCATCGGCAAAAGCGGCTCCGGCAAAAGCACGCTGCTGCGCTGCATCAACGGGCTGGAAGTGTTCCAGAGCGGCACCCTGCGCGTGGACGGCAAACACCTGCTGCACGACAACGCCCAGGTCATGCGCGAGCTGCGCCAGCGCGTCGGCATGATCTTCCAGGGCTTCAACCTGTTTCCGCACCTGACGGTGGGCAAGAACATCATGCTGGCGCCCACGCTGGTCAAGAAAACCGCCGGCGCTGAGGCCGAAGCCCATGCCCGCAAGCTTCTGCAACGTGTCGGACTGGCAGAAAAATTCGACGCCTGGCCGGATCAGCTGTCGGGCGGCCAGCAGCAGCGCGTGGCGATTGCCCGCGCGCTGGCGATGCAGCCCTCGGTGCTGCTGTGTGACGAGATCACCTCGGCGCTGGACCCGGAACTGGTCGGCGAGGTGCTGCAGGTGGTGGAAAGCCTGGCCGCCGAAGGCATGACCCTGCTGATGGTCACGCACGAGATGAACTTCGCCCGCAAGGTCTGCGACCGCGTGGTTTTCATGCACCAGGGCCGCGTGCACGAAACCGGCGCCCCCGGGCAGGTGTTCTCCAACCCCCAGACACCCGAGCTCCAGCAGTTTCTCGGCATGCTCTGAGTTTGAGCGCAGCACCGGGACGGCACAGGTTTGCCGGCGTCCCCTCCAGCAGACAGGCCCATTTGCTCTTGTTTTGATAGCTGTCAGCGCTGGTGCAGCAAGGGCTAGGGCCCGATTTGACCCATGATTTCCTGGGCTGAGCCCGTGCCGGCGCCTTCCTTGCCCGGCGCCCTTGGGCCGCCTTGCGCCCAGGCTTTGCAACCCGCGCTGCGCCAGGCGCGCGCGGCTGTGGCATCCTGAGCGCCATGAGCACATCCCATCCGCCCGTCTCCTCCATTTCCGCCGTTTCGCCTGTGTCCCTGATCTACATCGGTGATCCGATGTGTTCCTGGTGTTACGGCTTTGGCCGGCCGCTGGGGCAACTGTTGGCGCGTTTTCCGGAGGTGCCGGTGCAACTGGTGCTGGGCGGCCTGCGCGCCTACAACACGCAGGTGATGGACGATGCGCTCAAAGCCAAACTGCGCGGCGCCTGGGCCGGCGTGGCAGAGCGCTCGGGCCAGCCGTTTTCACAGGGGCTGTTTGAGCGCACCGACTTTGTTTATGACACCGAGCCCGCCTGCCGCGCCGTGGTCACCGTGCGCGAACACGCGCCGCATCTGGCGCTGGCCATGTACCACGCGATCCAGCACGCGTTTTATGCCGATGGGCGCGACACCACCAAGGCCGCGGTGCTGGGCGAGATCTGGGACGAGGTGCATGGCCGCACCAAGGAGGCCTGGGGCCACATCGACTTCCTGCGCGACTTTGAAAGCGAGGCCATGCGCCAGCGCACGCGCGACGACTTTGCGCAGGCCCAGCGCTGGGGCGTGCGCGGTTTTCCGACGCTGCTGGTGGTGCGCGGTGACCAGGCGCAGGTCCTGAGCAACGGCTACACCGAAGCTGGGGGGCTGATCGACTCGCTGACCCGGGTGATGGCGGACGCAGGCCAGCGCTCAAGCTGAACCCATGCCTTCCTGACGCCCTCGCCCCGCTTCCACAACCGTGTTCATCGACTGTGTGCTATGACTGTGTGCCATGACTGTGCCCGTACCTGAGCATCCCCCCTTCACACATCCGCCGCGCGGCCGCAGCGGCCGGGTGGCCGAGGTGTTCCTGGCTTTCCTCCGGCTGGGCTTGACCTCATTCGGCGGGCCGGTCGCGCACCTGGCTTATTTCCGCACCGAATTTGTCGAGCGCCGCCAGTGGCTGGACGACCGCAACTATTCCGATCTGGTGGCCCTGTGCCAGTTTTTGCCGGGTCCCGCGAGCAGCCAGGTCGGCATGGCGCTGGGCCTGGCCCGCGCCGGCTGGGCCGGGTCGCTGGCCGCGTGGCTTGGTTTCACCCTGCCCTCGGCGCTGGCACTGATCGGGTTCGCCAGTGGCATGGCGCATTACGGCGCATTGGCGGGCTCGGGCCTGGTGCATGGGCTCAAGGTGGTGGCGGTTGCCGTGGTGGCGCAAGCCGTGTGGGGCATGGCCAGATCCCTCTGCCCTGACCGGTTCCGCGCGGGCCTGGCGATTCTGGCGGCCCTGCTGACCCTGGCGCTGCCTGCGGCGCTGGGCCAGATCGGCGCCATCGTCATCTGCGGGCTGCTTGGGCGCTGGCTGCTGCACCTGCCGCCGCAGCCACCGGCACAACACCAGGGTTATCCGGTGTCCAGGCGGGCGGCGTTGGTCGCCCTGGCACTTTTTGCCCTGCTGCTGGCCGGCTTGCCTGCCCTGGCGGCCAGCACCGGCTCACCGCTGCTGGCCCTGGTGGACGGTTTTTACCGCGCGGGTGCGCTGGTTTTCGGCGGCGGCCATGTGGTGCTGCCGCTGCTGCAGGCCACGGTGGTGCCAGGCGGTTTTGTCAGCAACCCGGATTTTCTGGCGGGTTACGGCGCGGCGCAGGCGGTGCCCGGGCCCTTGTTCAGCTTTGCGGCGTATCTGGGGGCGGTCATGACGGGGCCGCTCACGGGCTGGATGGGTGGCCTGTTTTTTCTGACACTTCTGTTTGTCCCCGCCTGGCTGCTGGTGCTGGGCGCGCTGCCGTTTTGGGAAACGCTGCGCCAGCGCCCGGACATTCAAAGCACCGTGGCAGGCATCAACGCCGGTGTGGTGGGCGTGCTGCTGTCCGCGCTGTATGACCCGGTCTGGACCAGCGCGATCCATTCCAGGGCCGACTTCGCCCTGGCGCTGGCGGCCTTCGGCCTGCTGGTGTATGCCAAAGTCTCGCCGCTCTGGGTGGTGTTGTTCGCCGCGCTGGCCGGCGCAGTCATGACGTTTTGACCAGGACCAACCGGGCTTGCTGTCTGCGCGGAAGGCATGAGGCAAGCCCTAGACGTGGCGTTTTTTTGAGGCGGGCGCGGCAGCCCCGGTCTGTTCGTCAGCCAGTTGGTGGAGAGCCTCGATGAGGTGGCAATGGGTGCCCGATCCGTCGCAGCGGTTGCGCAGGGCCTTCAGTTCTTTTTCCAGTGCCTTCAGCTCCGCCAGCCTTGTCCGCACATGGCCCAGGTGGCCGTCCAGCGTTTCGCAGGCCGCGGTGCAATCGGCCTTGCTGTTCAGGTCCAGGGCAAGCAGGGTGCGGACCTCGTCGAGCGACATGTCCATGGCCCGGCACAGGCGGATGAACCGCAGCTGGTGCACATCGCCATCGCTATAAAATCGATAGCTGTTGTCCGTTCTCCCGTGAGGGCTCAGCAGATTTTCTTTCTCATAAAACCGGATGTTGGCGGCGCTGACGCCGCTGTGCCGCGCAGCTTCACCGATCTGATAACCGCGCGTCGGACGTGGACTTGAAACAGGCATCGCTTGACCTTGAAGTGACTTGAGGGTTTCCAATGATGCCATCAGATCCGGAAACAAAGGAACACCGTTCATGTCCGCCCATTGCCACCACGACCACCACCACGACGCCGATACCGACGCCGCCAACAGCCCGCGTTATCGCAAGATCCTCTGGATAGCGCTGGTCGTCAACTTCGCGATGTTCGCGGTCGAAATCGGCGCCGGCTTCCAGTCCGGCTCGGTCTCGCTGCTGGCCGATGCCATCGACTTTTTCGGCGACGCGGCCAACTACGGTGTCACGCTGGCCGTGCTGTCCATGGGCCTGGTCTGGCGCGCCCGTGCGGCCTTGCTCAAGGCGGCCAGCATGGCCGGCTTCGGCGTTTTTGTGCTGGGGCGGGCGTTGTGGGTGGCCACCCAGGGCACCGCACCCGAAGCGCTGACCATGGGTGCCATCGGGCTGCTGGCGCTGGTGGCCAATGTCGCGGTGGCCGCGCTGCTCTACGCCTACCGCGAAGGCGATGCCAACATGCGCAGCGTCTGGCTGTGCTCGCGCAATGACGCCATCGGCAATGTCGCCGTCATGCTGGCAGCACTCGGCGTCTTCGGCACCGGCAGCGCCTGGCCCGACCTGGCCGTCGCAACGGCGATGGCAGCGCTGGCGATCACCGGCGCTTTTTCAGTGTTCAGGCAAGCGCGTGGTGAACTGCGCCAGGATCCCAAGGCGTGAACGTCCCCCTGCGTACCGCGGGGGCTTTGCCGGCTGTTAGCATGGCGCCCGTGAAACGTTTGATCTGTCACTTCCTGATCGTCTGGCTGGCCCTGCTGTCCGGCGGAGCGCATGCCCATGCGACGGCGGACGCCGCCCTGGAACTGGGACACATCGCCGTCCATGCCGCCGATGTGCAGGACGCCGGCACCAAAGACTTCAAGAGCTCCGGCGCCACCCATGAGCACGGCGACGCCGACACCTGCAGTCAGAGCCACTGTGGCCACGGCCACACCACCGGCATGCCGGCGGCTCACCTGCATTTCAGCGATGCCAGCCGGGGCGTGTCCCTGCCGACGCCGCAGGCCTGGGCCGGCCGCGAGCAATCCAACACCATCGAAC
>CBFGNA010000220.1:0-4980 GCA_965650045.1 uncultured Polaromonas sp. | reverse complement strand
CCACGACCGCATCTTCGACCACATGATGCTCGACGGCCTGGAAGACGCCTATGAGCCCGGCCGCGCCATGGGCACCTTCGGCGAGCAGTGCGCCGACAAATACAAGTTCACCCGCGAGGCGCAGGATGCCTTTGCCACCACCAGCGTCAATCGCGCCAAGGCCGCCACCGAGTCCGGCGCCTTCAAGGCGGAGATTACGCCTGTCACCGTCAAGGGCCGCAGCGGCGAGACCGTGATCGCTATCGACGAAGGCCCGGGCAAGGTCAAGCTCGACAAGATCCCGACGCTCAAGCCGGCTTTCAAAAAGGACGGCACCATCACCGCCGCGTCCAGCTCGTCCATCAACGACGGCGCGGCTGCGCTGGTACTGGCGCGCGCATCAACCGCGAAAGAACTCGGCGCCAAACCGATGGCCCGCATCGTCGGCCACGCCACCTTTGCGCAGGCGCCCGAGTGGTTCACCACCGCCCCGGTCGGCGCCGTCAACAAGCTGCTCAAGAAGATCGGCTGGAGCGTGAAAGACGTGGACCTCTGGGAAGTCAACGAAGCCTTTGCCGTCGTGCCCATGGCCGCCATGAAGGAACTCGGCATCAGCCACGACATCGTCAACGTCAACGGCGGCGCCTGCGCGCTGGGTCACCCCATCGGTGCCAGCGGCGCCCGCATCATCGTCACGCTGATCCACGCGCTGCAGGCGCGTGGCCTCAAAAAAGGCGTGGCGACGCTGTGTATCGGCGGGGGCGAAGGTACTGCGCTGGCGCTGGAATTGCTATAAATTGGATAGCTGCCAGCGCTTTCTGTATAAGGGCTGGAGGCCAATTTGATGCATAAGACACCCGCATGAAGACCGTTCTCGTCATTGGCGCCTCACGCGGCATCGGTCTGGAGTTTGTGCGCCAGTACGCCGAGGACGGTGAGCGGGTCATCGCCACGGCGCGTGACGATGAAGGATTGCAGCGCCTGAAGGCCCTTGGTGCCAGGGCCTTGCGTGTGGATGTGGCCGAGCCGGCCAGCATCAGCGGCCTGGCCTGGCTGCTGGACGGCGAGGAGATCGACATCGCGATTTACGTCGCCGGCGTCTTTCCAGAGGGCAACGCACTGGCGCCGCCCACGCGCGAAACCTTTGACCAGGCCATGCGCACCAATGTGCTGGGCGCGATGCAGGCCATCCCGCAGATTGCGCCGCTGGTGGAAGCCTCCAGGCAGGGCGGTGGCGGCCAAGGATGTTTTGCCTTTATCAGCAGCGCCATGGCAAGAATCGGCGGTGTGGAAAACAGCCGCGGCTGGGTTTACCGCGCCAGCAAGGCGGCGCTGAACATGGCCGTGGCCTCGGCCCAGCACGACTATCCCCGGGCCATCCTGGTCGCCTTGTCGCCGGGCTGGGTGCAGACCGACATGGGCGGCGAGGTTGCGCCGCTGACGGCCAGGCAAAGCGTCGCGTCCATGCGCGCCACGCTTGCCGGCCTGGGCCCCCAACACAAAGGCGCGTTCCTCGACCACGACGGTTCGCGCTTTGCCACCTGGTGAACCAGGAACAGGACTTGAGATGCTTTTGACCCAGGACCAGCAAATGATCCGCGACGCGGTTCGCGATTTTTCACAGGCCGAACTCTGGCCCAACGCCGCCAGGTGGGACCGGGAGCATCATTTTCCGAAAGAGGCGCACCGGGGCCTGGCCGCACTCGGCGCCTACGGCATCTGTGTGCCGGAAGAATTCGGCGGCGCCAACCTCGACTACCTGACACTGGCGCTGGTGCTGGAAGAAATCGCCGCCGGTGACGGCGGCACCAGCACCGCCATCAGCGTGATGAATTGCCCGGTCAATGCCATCCTGATGCGTGACGGCAATGCGCAGCAGAAAAAGCAATGGCTGATGCCGCTGGCGCAAGGCGAGATGCTCGGCGTGTTCTGCCTGACCGAGCCGCATGTGGGCAGCGATGCCTCGGGGCTGCGCACCACCGCGGTCAGGGACGGCGACGGCTACGTGATCAACGGGGTCAAGCAGTTCATCACCAGCGGCAAGAACGGCCACGTCGCCATTGTCATTGCCGTGACCGACAAGGGCGCCGGCAAAAAAGGCATGAGCGCCTTCCTGGTGCCGACCGACACGCCGGGTTACGTGGTGGCGCGGCTCGAAGACAAGCTGGGCCAGCACAGCAGCGATACCGCGCAGATCAATTTCGACAACTGCCGCATTCCGGCGGAAAACCTGATTGGCAACGAAGGCGAGGGTTACCGCATTGCACTGGGCGCGCTGGAAGGCGGGCGCATCGGCATCGCCGCGCAGAGTGTGGGCATGGCGCGCAGCGCCTTTGAGTTTGCGCTGGCCTATGCGAAAGAGCGCGAGAGTTTCGGCACCGCCATCTTCAATCACCAGGCCGTCGGTTTCCGGCTGGCCGACTGCGCGACGCAACTGGAAGCTGCACGCCAGTTGATCTGGCATGCGGCAAGTTTGCGTGATGCCGGTTTGCCGTGTTTGAAGGAAGCCGCCATGGCCAAACTTTTTGCCAGCGAGATGGCCGAAAAAGTCTGCAGCGCTGCGATCCAGACCCTGGGTGGCTACGGTTATGTCAACGACTTTCCGGTCGAACGCATTTACCGCGACGTGCGGGTTTGCCAGATTTATGAAGGCACGTCCGACGTGCAGAAAATCATCATCCAGCGGGCGCTGTAAGCACCCCCGTTGAGGCTCACTGCGTGTAGCCTCCTCCCCCCTTGCCGGGGGCGGTGCCTGCGGGCTGGCAAAGCCAGTCCCGCGGCCCCCGCTTGATGGGGAGCGCGGATGGGGCGCCGCCTTAAACTTGACCATCACAGCAGGAGACAAACATGCCCATCACCAAAGGATTTCGCGCGCTCGTTGACGAGGCCATGGCCCAGGTCAAGACCTACAGTGTTGAAGAAGCCCGCGCCAGGATGAACGACCCCAAGGTGCAAATCGTGGACATCCGCGATGTGCGTGAGCTGACGGCCGGCACCGTGGTCGGCAGCTTCCATGCACCGCGCGGCATGCTGGAGTTCTGGGTGGACCCGGCCTCGCCCTACCACAAGCCCCTGTTTGCCGACGAGGACCGGGAGTTCGTGCTGTTCTGCGGCGCCGGCTGGCGCTGCGCGCTGGCCGCCAAGACCTTGCAGGACATGGGCATGGGCAATGTGGCCCACATCGATGGCGGTTATGCCGAATGGGTCAAGCAGGGCGCGCCCACCGAAACCCTGGAACAGCGCAAGGCCCGCACCAGCGGCTGCGGCTGATGCCGCTGCCGTCTCCGCGCGCCGGGTCGGTATGCCCCTGCGGCCGCCTCGGGCCGACGAAGAAGCCGCTGGGCTTTGCCGCTTGCTGCGGTCGCTTCATCGAGCACTTTGAAAATACCCCCGCGCCTGATGCCGAGTCGCTGATGCGCTCGCGGTACAGCGCTTTCGTGCTGGAGCGTGCCGATTACCTGCTGGCCACCTGGCACGTGAGCCGGCGCCCGCCCGCCATTGACTTCGACCCCGGGGTGAAGTGGCTGGGCCTGGAGCTGCGGCAACACCGCGTGCTCGACCCGGCCCATGCCGAGGTCGAGTTTGTAGCGCGCCAGAAAGGCCCGGGCAGCCCGGCCGTGCGCCTGCACGAGCGCAGCCGCTTTGTCAGGGAGGGCGAGGGCTTTCTCCGTTGGTACTATGTGGCGGGTGATCTGCTGTGATTTTTATAACGAAAATTGCCTAAAGCCCACGACTGGCGGGCGCAAGCAGCTATCAAATAAGTAGCATGAAAGGACTGGGGTGCTGAAATTCGATGCGGTGTTGTTTGACTGTGACGGCGTGCTGGTGGACAGCGAACCGATCACCAATGGCGTGTTGCGCGACATGCTGGAAGAGGCCGGCTGGAAATTGAGCGCCGATGAATGCATGCGCCTGTTCATCGGCAAGGCCGTGAAGGACGAGGCCGCGCTGATCGAGGCCAACACCGGCCAGCCCGTCACCGAGGACTGGATGTTTCGCTTTCGCGAACGCCGCAACGAGGGCCTGGTGGCCCGCGTCACGCCGATACGCGGCGCCGTCGAAGCCGCCGCGGCCATTCACACGCTTTACGGCGGACGCATCGCCTGCGCCTCCGGCGCCGACCGCTTCAAGGTCGAGCTGCAGATGGAACGGTGCGGACTCATGCCGTATTTCAAAGGCCGCATTTTCAGCGGCCACGAGATGCCGCGCTCCAAACCGTTTCCCGATGTGTACCTGGCCGCCGCTGCGGCGCTGGGTGTGGACGCAAAACGCTGCGCCGTGGTGGAAGACACCGTGACTGGCGTGATGGCCGGCGTGGCCGCCGGCGCCACCGTCTTCGGTTACAGCCCCGCAGAAGCCGGTCATGATGGCCCGGCGGCCCTGCGCCATGCCGGTGCGACATGGATCTTCACCGACATGAGCGCGCTGGCTGGCCACCTCGGGTAAAACCCGGGCCTCCGGCCCAATACAATGCACACATATCAATAAGCCCATCAGGCGCCGGAGACACTTTTGAGCGGCAAGGCAGAACAACTCGCGGCTTTGTACCGCACCATGGTCCGTATCCGCGCTTTTGAAAACGCGGCGGAAATTGCCAGTCAGGGTGGCGTCAGCGCCTATGGCAAGGCCGCTGACGGCACGGCCCGTGTGCGTGGGCCGCTGCACCTGTCCACCGGGCAGGAGGCCGTGCCCGCCGGGGTTTGCGCGCATCTCAGGCGCGAGGACTACCTCACCTCCACGCACCGCGGCCACGGCCACACGCTGGCCAAGGGCGCGGACATGCAGGGCATGATGAGCGAACTGTTCGGCAAGGCCACCGGTTTCAATGGCGGCAAGGGCGGCTCCATGCACATCGCCGACTTTTCGGTCGGCATGCTGGGCGCCAACGGCGTGGTCGCCGCCGGCCTGCCGATTGCTGTCGGTGCCGCCCATGCCCAGAAGATCCAGAAGCGCAACGTCATCACCGTCTGCTTTTTCGGTGACGGCGCCATCAACCGCGGG
>CBFGNA010000219.1:0-5007 GCA_965650045.1 uncultured Polaromonas sp. | reverse complement strand
CCCACCCCTCCCCGGGCGGGGGGGGGCCCGTCGTGAGTTCTAACTACTGTCCACGGCGAACCGGCGACGCAGCGTGACGCAGAAAGCTAAGAGGAAACGTCCCCTGAATCCCCCGCGCCCGAGTCCATCGAATCCACCGGCGTCGCCTCCCTGACCAGCTGATCCAGCGCCTGCGCCACCACACCGTGGGTCTGCACCGGCCTGAGCAGGCCCTGGCGGATCAGCTTTTCGCAGCTGCGTTTGGTCATGGAATGCGGCTGGCCGCCGTGGCTGACGAACATGAACAGGGTGCCGCGGGTGCTGGCCCAGATCAGCTGGGCGCGCAGCCAGCGGCGCTTGGAGTGCAGGTCCACCCAGCTGCCTTCGCGCAAACCGGCCAGCACCTGTTCGGCACTGGCAGCATCGGTCTGCGGATCGGGTTCGTCCGCGCCGGCGTCCATGACCGGCAGAACTTGCGCCTCCCCATACTCCGGCGCTTCGCCGAGTTCGGCCGGCCCCGACGGCAGGGTTTCCTCGAAGCCGGCGTCGTCCAGCTCCTGTGGCGCCAGCCAGGGCTGGCCGGCGGCCTTGGCCTTGCGCTGCTCGGGCGTTGCGGGAAGGATCTCGCTGGCGTCGGGTGCGTCGGCCAGCGCCACATCAAGCGGCGCGGCTTCGGACTCGACCGCATCACGGCGGCTGCGCACCCGGCGCAGCTTGAGCACCGGCCGGTGCAGCTTTTCCATGGTGCTGAAAAACGCCTCGGTCTCGCGCGGGTCCTGGCCCAGCAAGGCCAGCCCTTCATGCAGACGGGCGAGCATGCCGGGAATCAGCTCGATCAGTTGCCCCGGCCGCTTGAGCGTGACCTGGGGCTTGACGCTCCACAGCAGGTCGCTCACCAGCGACCCGTAGCCGCCGGGGTCGATCTGGCGGCGCGTGTCGGTCAGGCGCGCATGGGCCATGACCAGCGCCCAGGGACCGAACAGGAAGTCCAGCACCACGCCGGGCACCTGGTCCAGGTCGGCGCGCAGGCTCATGTCGAAAGCGATCTGGTCGGCCTGGCTCTGGCGCTCCTCGGCAAACTGCATGGTCTGGCGCATGCTGCTGCGCTGCGCCTTTTCATGGCGGTCCTGCGCATCCCAGGTGGCCTGCAGGTCGCCGAGCGCATCGCCGAAAGGCCGGGCGTCGGTGATCTCCAGCGCGTTGAGCGCATTGAAGGCGTCGGTGACCGAGCTGAAAAAAGCCTGGAACTCGGGACTGCCCTCGTGGTTGTACTTGAAGCTGCGCTGCGCCACACGCTCCATCAGGCGGCGGCCGGGGTGGTTTTCCTCGCTGAAAAAACGCGAGTCCACCATGGCCAGGCGCAGCAGCGAAGGCTCCAGCGCAACGATGGCTTCGCGCACCGGCACCAGCAAGCGCGGGTCCTGGGCCACCTGGTTGACCAGCTGGCGCACCACCTCCATGCCCAGCACCTGGCCGACGTGGGTGGCTTCCTTCTTCAGCTGCGTGCGCACCAGCGCGCGCTCGCGGGCCCGGCCGTACACGCCCCAGACCTGCGAGCTCAGCTGGCTCAGCACATCGATGATGCGTGAGGCGCTTTCCGGCGTATCCACCTCGGCCTCCAGCTCGGCAGCGGGCAGCAGCGGACGGGAGGGATCACTGCGTGTGCCGTGATAGGCACGGTCCTCGTCGCGGGTCCGCTGTGGCCGCGCCTCCAGCGGCGCCGGCGCCGAGTCCGGCGTTGCCTTGAGCGCGATCAGCTCTTCCTCGATGGTCGCGTAATAGGACGGCGTCAGCCCGTGGCCGGACTGGCTGCCGCCGCGAACCAGGAAGTCCTGGAACATCGCGCCCTTGATCTCGTCGTTGGACAGGTCGGCATAGTGCGAGGGCTGACGGGCCAGGGGCTCGTCCGAGACATAACCAAAACCCACCGGGCTGGCCGCGCTGCCTCGTCCAGGGGGCGGCCCGCTGCTGCTCAGGGGGGCGGGGGCGCTCACACGCACGGCGGCCGGCGTGGGCAGGACCCGGTAACTGGCCGCACGCACCTGGGCCAGCTCCAGCAGGTTGATCAGCTTTTCGTACACGCGCCGGATTTCACGCCCCAAGGGCTCGGCGAGGTGCTTGATCCACAAGCTGTAAATGGCCGGGTCGCTGTGGGCCGTGGCCACCAGTTCGCGCAGGGTTTGCGCATAAACCTGGGGACGCACCGGATTGAATTCGGGGTTGACGTTGGCCAGCCCCTGCGCCGAACTCATCAGCGCGTCGAGCTCGGCCAGCGCCTGGCTGACCGCGGGCAGCAGGTGCTGCAGCAGCCGGGATGACTCGATGCCTTCTTCCACCTCTGCGTCGTCCACCAGCGAAAACAGGTCGGCCTCCGCCCCGGAAAGCAGCGCTGGCGCAGCCCCGGAGACCTTGCGTGCATTGACCGGCGCGGGTGTTGCGCTGGTGAAGGCCTTGAGCAGCTCGCTCCGGTAGCGCTCGCACCAGCCCTGCTTGTGTTTGAGCAGTTCGCGCCAGGCCTGGCCGAACTCGTCGCGCTCGGCCACCTTCATGCTTTGGGTTTCGGCCAGTTGCAGGCCGGCCACCGCATGGTCGATGCAATGCGCCAGCGCAGGGCTGGCGGCATCGGCGGCTTCCTGCAGGCAGCGCTCAAAAACGCTGGCCCTGGCGGCCGGACTGGGAGGCGGATTGTGTGACAAAGCAGTGAGAAATCAGGTGATTTTTTTCGCAAAAACCCGCGCGCGGCACGGCCTCCCAGTGTGGGCGTAAGCCCCGCCGTGCCGATGAAGCGGGCCGAATTATCTTGTAACGATTTCTAACCTGTGGGACCGCAAAAACAGAGCCGCTTACATTTGCGCTGCGCGCGGCATCCACGCTGGCTGATGGCTGCGGGCCACGCGCCTGGCCCGATGACCGTCAAAAGTTTCAAGCCAAATCGGCCTCCAGCCCAAGGAGGACAAGCGTATCCAGCTATCAATTGAGGAGCAAGGCTGACATCTGCAGCATTTGCTGGTCAGGCAAGGTCCGCGCTGCTTCGCAGGAGGAACGCCGATACGGCCACAAAAAAGCCGCCACAAACCGTTGCAGTTTGTGGCGGCATGGCACGCCCCCAAAGCCGGGGCAACGCTGCGACGCGTCGCCTCAGGATGTGCGGCAGCCTGCTCAGTTGGGGATCAGCACCTTGTTGACCACGTGGATCACGCCGTTGGACTGGTACACATTGGCAATCGTCACCATGGCGGTCCCGCCCTTTTCGTCGGTCACCATGACGTTGGAACCGCTGGTGGTCACCACCAGGGTGTCACCGCTGGCGGTGGTCAGCATCGCGCGGCCATTGCCGGCCATCACACGCTGGCTCAGCGCGGCGGCATCCAGGCGCCCAGGCACCACGTGGGCCGTCAGCACCTTGGTCAGGATGGCCTTGTTTTCAGGCTTCAGCAAAGAATCAACGGCGCCCGGTGGCAGGGCGGCAAAAGCGTCGTTGGTCGGTGCAAACACGGTGAAGGGGCCGGCGCCTTTCAGGGTATCGACCAGGCCGGCGGCCTTGACCGCGGCCACCAGCGTGGTGTGGTCTTTGGAATTGACGGCGTTGTCGATGATGTCCTTGTTCGGGAACATGGCGGCACCGCCCACCATCACGGAAGGCCCGCTGGACATGTTGCTGCCCGACATGCCGCCTGCGCAGGCGCTGAGAAGAACGGCGACGCCGGCGGCGATGAGTAGTTTTTTCATGGAAGACTCCTTGATGAATCGTTGCTTGTGTCTCTGTGAAATCCGCCACAGCGCGCTGGCGCTTTCAAAGGCGCCTGTCCACAGTACGCAGCAAGTCGCGCATCGGATGTAGGACGGCAGCAGCAATCCGGGGGGCCAGGCCGCCCGACCCAAAACAAACGGCACCCGAAGGTGCCGCCTGTGAGCCGGTCATTCCAGCATCATGCAAAATTGGCCGCCAGCCCTTGCCAGGCCAACGCCATCAGCTATGAAATTGATAGTGATCAGGCGGCCGCAGCGGCCTTCACTTTCAGGCGCCAGGCATGCAGCAGCGGCTCGGTGTAGCCGCTCGGCTGCGCCAGGCCCTTGAGCACCAGGTCGAGCGCCGCCTGGTAGGCGGCCGAGGTGCTGAAGTTGCCAGCCATCTTCTTGTAGAGCGGGTCACCAGCGTTCTGGCCATCCACCACCGCGGCCATGCGCTCAAAGGTTTCGATGACCTGCTCTTTGCTCACCACGCCGTGCAGCAGCCAGTTGGCGATGTGCTGGCTGCTGATGCGCAGTGTGGCGCGGTCTTCCATCAGGCCGACGTTGTGGATATCGGGCACCTTGGAGCAACCCACGCCCTGGTCGATCCAGCGCACCACGTAGCCGAGGATGCCCTGCGCGTTGTTGTCGAGTTCCTGCTGCTTTTCGGCATCGGACCAGTTCGGCGATGCCGCCACCGGGACTTCCAGCAAGCCGGTGAGCAGCTTGTCCTGCTCGGCGCGGGCGTCAATTTTTTCCAGTTCCTGCTGCACGTCCGCCACGCTGACCTGCAGGTAGTGCAGCGCATGCAGGGTGGCCGCGGTGGGCGACGGCACCCAGGCGGTGTTGGCGCCGGCTTTCGGGTGGGCGATCTTTTGCGTCAGCATGGCGGCCATCAGGTCCGGCATGGCCCACATGCCCTTGCCGATCTGCGCCTTGCCGCGCAGGCCGCAGGCCAGGCCGACCAGCACATTGCTCTTTTCGTAAGCGGCAATCCAGGCGCTGGCTTTCATGTCGCCCTTGCGGATCATCGGGCCGGCGTACATGGCGGTGTGCATCTCGTCGCCGGTGCGGTCCAGGAAGCCGGTGTTGATGAAGGCCACGCGTGCGGCGGCTTCGGCAATGCAGGCCTTGAGGTTGACGCTGGTGCGCCGCTCCTCATCCATGATGCCGAGCTTGACGGTGTTGGCGGGCAGGCCCAGCAGCGCCTCGACGCGGCCAAACAGCTCGGACGCAAACGCCACTTCGGCCGGGCCGTGCATCTTGGGCTAGACGATGTAGATGGAGCCGGTGCGC
>CBFGNA010000218.1:0-5065 GCA_965650045.1 uncultured Polaromonas sp. | reverse complement strand
AAGCGGGAAGGCTGCGCTATCGTGGTGCGAAAGCGCCGGGCCGGTGCGGTCCTGCCGCATAGGGCGCCCGCTGGACGCCGATGTCAGGGCGTTCCGGCGGCGAGATAGTCGGCCATGGCCAGCACCGCTTCGGCCACGTCGGGCAGGCGCCGGTTCTGGCTCATGGCCGTCTGGCGCAGCATTTTGTAGGCTTCGTCTTCGCTGAGCTTGCGGTGCGCCATCAGCAGGCCCTTGGCGCGCTCAACGACCTTTCTTTCGTTGAGCGAAGCCCGGGCGGTTTCCAGCTCGTCGCTCATGGCCTGCAGGCGGCTGGCCTGCTCCTGCACCAGGTCCAGGATGGACCGGTCCAGGTGCGGGCCATAGGGCATCACGGAGGGGGTGAGCCGGTCCGCACCCGCTGCCGCTGCGCTGGCCTGACTGGCCAGGGTCGCCAGGATCACCTGGTGGTCGTGCAGTTCAGCGCGGGCCTGCGCGATTTTCTCGTCGCACAGCAGCAGCAGCTCGGTGGCCAGCTGGTCTTCGACCGTTTTCATGGCATCGATGCGCTGCGTGCTGCACTCGAACCAGCGCTGGCTCAGGTTGGGATCCAGTGTGCCTGCCGCGGCCGAGCAGGCAATGCGGCGCAACCGTTCCAGCTCGGCCAGGGTGGCGGCGGCCTGGCTGCCCTGCCAGCGCTCACGCAGTGCCGGCGTTGAAAAGTCGCTGAATACCTGCACGCAGCGTTCCTGCGACTGGATCAGGTGCAGCCATTGCTGCTGACGCTGGCTGTCCGTGTGGCCGGAGGCAAAAGTGGCTGCGCCAAAAGCGCGTTCCTGCCCGGCAAATTCCTTGCCCTGCATGAAATTGAACATGGCCACCAGCAAACGCGAAATCTCGGGATTGGTCGCGCTGTCGGCGGCTTCAAACACCACGGCCAGCAGGCCGCTGATCAGTTTGACAAAGGCCGCGGTGGCTTCGCCGGAGGTGGTTTCCTGACCGGCGATACGCTCGCGCAGGGCAGGCAGGCCGTCCAGTTCGTGAAGCACAAAAGCAATCCGGCTGAACAGGCGGGCGCCGTTGCTCAGGTGCGCCGCATCGGTGTCGAGGTGGTCGAAGCTGGCACGCAATTCAGCCTCGACTTGCCGGCATTCCCCGATTTGTTCGGGCAACTGCGCTGCAAAGCGCACGCCCTGCGAACTGAGGAACATGTTGGAGATGCCGCGCTCCTTTTGCAGCGCGTGCACCAGGCGCCCGATCACGTTGACCAGCGCGCTGGTGCGGGTGAGCTGCTCAAGGTCGTTGATTTCACAGCGACGGGCGGCGATCAGAAAGCTCAGTCCGGATTTCATCGTGGCGGTCAAAAGAGGGAAGGCGGGGGCAAACGGGGCATGCTGTTCGAGCAACATTCATGCCGTATTGTCGGTGCAGCCTCAGGCCTGCGACTTACACTGCTCCCATGCTAGTCCTTGGAATTGAATCGAGCTGTGACGAAACCGGCGTGGCGCTGGTGGACGCCTCCGGAACCGCTGTGCCCGAACTGCTGGCGCACGCACTGCACAGCCAGATCGCCATGCACCAGGCTTACGGCGGTGTGGTGCCCGAACTCGCCAGCCGTGACCATATCCGCCGCGTGTTGCCGCTGATCGAGGAAGTCACAGGTCGGGCGCAACGCAGCCTGGCGCAGGTGGACGTGATCGCCTACACCCGCGGGCCGGGGCTGGCCGGCGCGCTGCTGGTGGGGGCGGGTGTGGCCTGTGCGCTGGCGGCGGCGCTGGGCAAGCCGGTGGTGGGCGTGCACCACCTGGAAGGCCACCTGCTGTCGCCGTTTTTGAGCGCCGATCCGCCGGAGTTCGCGTTTGTGGCCCTGCTGGTGTCGGGAGGGCATACACAGCTGATGCGGGTGGACCGTGTCGGGCACTACGAACTGCTCGGCGAAACCATTGACGATGCGGCCGGCGAGGCCTTCGACAAGTCTGCCAAATTGCTCGGCCTGCCTTATCCGGGTGGCCCGGCATTGGCCAGGCTGGCCACACAGGGCGATGCGCTGTCGTTCAAGCTGCCGCGCCCGCTGCTGCACAGCGGCGACCTTGATTTTTCCTTTTCCGGACTGAAAACCGCGGTACTGACGCAGGCCAAAAAGCTGGGCGAACCCATGGACGTGCAGGACAGGGCGAACCTCGCGGCCTCCACCCAGGCGGCGATTGTCGAGGTGCTGGTCAAGAAATCATTGAAGGCGCTGGAGCAGACCGGCCTGAAGCGCCTGGTCGTTGCCGGCGGCGTGGGCGCCAACACCCTGCTGCGCGAGCAGCTCGATGCGGCCTGCCGCAAGCGCGGCGTCCGCGTGCACTACCCCGAATTGCACCTGTGTACCGACAACGGCGCCATGATTGCCCTGGCGGCAGGCATGCGCCTGCAGGCTGGCCTGGAGCAGCCCAGCACCGCCTACCGGTTCGACGTCAAGCCACGCTGGCCGATGGGGTTGCTGGCGGTCCATCAGTGAGCGGTGGAGGGCCCGGCAAGGCCTGCACCGGTTCGCAGCGAACAAAGGCCGCCCGGGGGCGGCCTTTGTCTTTGTTCCTGGTTTCTTCTTTCGTTCCCAGTCCTCAGTTGATTGCGAGCTGGGTGACCTTGCTGACGGGCACCTTTTTGGCCAGTGTCAGGGTCAGCACGCCATTTTCAAGTTTGGCGGCGCTGGCCGTGGTGTCAATTTCAAGGGGAAAGCGGTAGGCCGCCTTGACGGTGCGCGGGGCCTCGGCCTTGCTGGTGATGCGGACCACGTCGCCTTCGATGCCGATGTCCAGTTGCTCCCTGGCCAGGCCGGGCACATCAAGTTGCAGCGAGTAGGCCTGTTCGCCGTCCTCCACGGTCGCAGCCTGTGTGTTGCGTGCTCCTGTCACCGAGCCGAGCGTGTCATCCAGAAACCTGTCGAGCGCCGCGTTGTTGATCAATGCGGAGCTGTGGCGTTGAAAGCGGGAAGCGGGGCGGGCAGCGAGTGAATAAAACATGAAAAGCTCCTGAAGATTGGCCGGGGAAAATTCCCCTACACTTCGCGGCTCTCAACCGTGATCGCCGCATGCACAGCAGGTAGGCGTACCCCAAGGTATTTCAAGGAAATTGTTGAATGTATTTTTTTGAGTTGCGACTCTTGAAACGTGGCGCGCTGGCCCTAGCCGCTGCCGCCTGTTTGATGTCGCCGGCCTTGCGGGCGCAGTCTGCAAGTGCGATTCAGCCACCCGTGCGTGTGGCCCTGATCGAGAGCCTGTCCGGGCCTTTTGCCAATACCGGCGAGGCCGTGTTCCGCAACCTGTCGTGGGCCGCGGAACGTGTCAATGCACGCGGTGGCATCAAATTGCCCGGCGGCAGTCGAGCGCTGGTCTTTGAGCGTTATGACAGCAAGGGCCAGAACGAGGAGGCGCTGTCGGCACTGCGCTCGGCCCTGGACGATGGCATCACGCTGGTGGCCCAGGGCAATTCGTCGTCCACCGCTGCGGCCCTGGTCGATGCCATCAACAAGCACAACGGGCGCGCGCCGTTGCAACGTGCCCTGTTCCTGAACTACTCGGCAGTGGACCCGGTGCTGACCAACGAGAAATGCAGCTACTGGCACTTCCGTTTTGATGCCCACGCCGACATGCGCATGGCGGCGTTGATGGATGTGCTCAAGGACGACAAGTCGCTCAAAAGCATCTACCTGATCGGACAGGATTACAGCTTCGGGCAGGCGGTGCTGCGCGAAGCGCGCAAGCAGCTCGGGCTGCAGCGCCCGGACGTGCAGATCGTCGGCGACGAACTGCACCCCATGGGACGGATCAAGGATTTTCTGCCTTATGTGGCCAAGATCAAGGCCAGCGGTGCGCAGGCCGTGCTGACGGGCAACTGGGGCAATGACCTGACCCTGCTGGTCAAGGCCGCCAGGGATGCCGGCTTCGAGGGCAAGTTCTACACCTTTTATGGCAACGCCCTCGGCGTGCCGGCAGCGCTGGGCGATGCCGGCGTCGGCAAGGTGATCGCCGTCGCCGACTGGTTTCCCAATGCGGCCGACGCACAGTCAGAGGCTTTCTACCTGTCCTTCCGCCAGCGATTTCCCAAGCCGCAGGACGACTACGTTCACATGCGCATGCAACTGATGGTGGAAGCCCTGGTGCAGGGCATTGAAAAGGCCGGCACGACGGAAGCCGGAGCGGTGGCGGCGCAACTTGAGAAAACGGAAGTGATGTTTGCCGGTCACAAGGGCATGATGCGCAGCGCCGATCATCAATTTCAACAGCCCCTGCTGGTTGCCGTGATGGACCGCAAAGGCGCGCCCGGTGTGCGTTTCGATGTTGAGGGTTCGGGTTACGGCTTTCGCGTGATCAAAACCATTGCGGCGGCGCGTGCCGAGCAGCCGCATACCTGCAAGATGGCGCGTCCCTGAGGAGTGGAGTCATGCGACAAGTTGTTCTGGATCTCGAAGAATCCCTGATTCGCCAGGTCGCCAACGCCGGCATGGGGCGCAGCGATGTGCTCAAGTTCTGGTTTGGTGAAAGTGATGAAGTCACGCCGGCTTTCATCCGCGAGGCGGCCGCGCGCTCGCTCGATAAAGGTGAAACCTTTTACGCCCACAACCTCGGGCTGGCCGAATTGCGCGAAGCCATCGCGGCCTATTGCAGCGGCTTGCGCTGTTCGGGTGCGGCGCCTGTGGGTGCGGAGCGGATCGCTGTGACCTCGGGCGGCGTCAATGCGCTGATGCTGGCGGTGCAAGCCGTGGTGGATGCCGGCGACGAGGTGGTCGCGGTGACGCCGGTCTGGCCCAATCTGACTGCGCAGCCAGCCATCATGGGCGCGCGCGTGCGTTGCGTCAGCCTCAAGCCGGCCGCCGGGCGCTGGCAACTCGACATGGACGAGTTGTTGGCGGCCGTGACCTCCGCGACCCGCCTGTTGATTGTCAATTCGCCCAACAACCCCACCGGCTGGACCCTGAGCCGCGCCGAGCAGGAAGTCTTGCTGGCCCATTGCCGCCAGACGGGGACATGGATCCTGGCCGACGAGGTCTACGAGCGTCTGTATTACGAGGCATCGCCGAACGGTTGCGCCCCCAGCTTTCTGG
>CBFGNA010000217.1:0-5065 GCA_965650045.1 uncultured Polaromonas sp. | reverse complement strand
CCGCGGGCTGCTGCGTAACATCGCCACGCACAGCTTTGTGCCTTTTGCCTGGACCCGCAGCGCCTTTGGCATCGTGGTGCTGGTCACGGCGCAGATGGGGGGGGTGCGCTGGGCGGGTTGAGCCCTTCTGTTTTATCGTCCCGGAATTGATCCGGGATCCATGCCTGAAGACCACCACCGTTCGGGCTGAGTTTGTCGAAGCCGTCTTTTCTTTTAAGCCTCTTGGTTCGCTGATGCCCGTTGGCCGGGGGTTGCCCGGCGGCAACTCACTTTTCTTTGCGTCGCCAAAGAAAAGTACCCCAAAGAAAGGCGACCCGATGGTCTGGGTCCCTCCGCTTCGCTGCGGGCAGCCTGCGGGGCTCGCCGAAAACGGGTCCGGGCTCGAACTCGGCTTCGCCTCAAACAATCGCCCGTCCTGATCCGTTTTCGTCTGCGCTCCTCGGCCCAGCCCGACGAGTGGGGCAGAAGACAAATACCAAAGAGAAAATCCGGAATCCTTGAAGCGCGCAGCGCTTCAAGGACGGGAATCCCAACAGTCCGTCACGTTTGCACGCGAGCGCAGCGCACGCGGCCACATGAGGCTCCCTTCCCTCGACCCGCTGCGGGGTGAGGAAAGAGCGGGGGTGGGAGTGAGGCGTTGAAACCACTGTCCAGCAGGAACTGCGGATGCAGCGTGATGCCTGAAAAAATCCTCACTCAACACGCACGGATCGCAACTCAGGCCCGCACTGACAAATTTCAACCAGGGGCTGCTCAGCCCATCATGTTGCGCAGCGAAGCCTCGATGGCTGCCGCGGTGGCGAGGGGTTTTTCCATCGGAAACAGGTGGCTGCCGTCGAGCATCATGATGCGGCCATTGGTAACCTTCTCTGTCATGGCCATGCCGACTTGCTTCATCTCGGCCGACTGGCGCCCGCCAATAAATGCCACCGGGCATTTGAGCGGGTGCCGCTTCAATAGGCCTTCGAGGTTGTGCGGCAGGGTGTTGTAGATCGCGGTTTCCACGTCGCGGTCAAAACTGAGCATGCGCTGCTTGTGGCCTTCGCCTTCCGCGTCGTGGGTGCCGTATTCGATGTAGTCGAGCAGCACCTGCTCATCCCACCGTGCAAACGCCTTCTTGCTGCGAAAGTGCGCCAGCACCTCGGCCTGGCTCTGCCACTGGTGCCTGCGCTTGCGGCTGACTGCGCCCGGCGAGATCGAGCCGACCAGTTGCGCGCGTTTGGCCACGCTGAGCGCGGCAGCCCGCCAGCCGCCCAGGATCGGTGAATCGATCAGCAACACGCCGCGCACCGGCTGGCCGCCGAGTTCGGGGTTGCGCGCGGCACACATCAAACTAAGAAAGCCGCCCAGGGAATGGCCGACCAGAAACACCGGCTGGCCGGTTTTTTCCACGGCGTCGGCACTGAAGTCAGCGAGCTGCTGCACCAGGTGCGGCCAGTTGCTGGTGACAGGGTAACGCGGGTCATGGCCAAACTTTTCAATCGCCCGCACCTGAAAGCCGCGCGCCTTCAGGCTCCGGAACAGCACGCCGTAGGTGCTCGCAGGAAAGCTGTTGCCGTGGGAGAAGACGATGAGGGGTCGAGCGGTGGCCGGCACGGTCAGATCAGTTTTTCTTCAGGCGAGGTAATTTTCTTGAGCGGCTGGTTGCGCGTCAGCGGCGTCAGCAGCGGGACCTGGGTTTCGCCGCCCGTCCACATCGGGTCTTCGATGCTGTCGAAAACTTCGCGCAGCTTGGTGCCCCAGCTGTTGTGCAGCATGCGGAAGTACGGGTTCTCGTGGTCGATACACACCACCTTGTCGGTCTGCAGCGTGTTGACCTCGTACACCACCATGTCCAGCGGCAAGCCGACCGACAGGTTGGATTTGAGGGTGGAGTCCATGGACACCAGCGCACATTTGGCGGCTTCATCCAGCGGGGTGTCGGGTGTGATCACGCGGTCCAGCACCGGCTTGCCGTATTTGGATTCGCCGACCTGGAAGTAGGGCGTCTCGGGCGTGGCTTCAATGAAGTTGCCGGCCGAATACATCTGGAACAGGCGCATGCCTTCGCCGCGGATCTGGCCACCGAAGATTAGCGAGACATTGAACTCGACGCCGGCGTGTTTGAGGTCTTCGGCATCGCGTTCGTGCACGCGGCGGATGGCAGCGCCCAGCACGCGTGCGGCGTCGAACATGCTTTTGGCATTCCAGATGGTGATCGGCGGGCCGCCGTCCGGGTCTTTCAGCTGCTCGACCTGCAGGATTTCGCGCACCGACTGCGAGATCGACAAGTTGCCGGCCGACAGCAGCACCATGAAGCGGTCTTCCGGCTTTTCATAAATGATCATCTTGCGGAAGGTGCTGATCTGGTCCAGCCCGGCGTTGGTCCGGGAGTCCGAGAGAAACACCAGACCGGCATTGAGTTTGATGGCGACGCAATAAGTCATGGAGGGCAATCGTGAAGAGGTGGGGCTGCTCAGGCGGCAGCGATTTTCTTGAGTTGGTACAGGGCGTCCAGCGCTTCGCGCGGACTCAGCTGGTCGGGGTCGATGCCGCCCAGCGCTTTTTCGACGGGGCTGGCTTCGGGCGCGGCCTGCTCGGGCGGCGCGGCGAACAGATCGACCTGGGCGCGGGTGGCGTCCTGCTGGGTTTCCAGCGCGGCCAGCGCGTGGCGGGCATGGTTGACCACGCCGGCTGGCACGCCGGCCAGTTTGGCCACGGCAATACCGTAGCTCTTGCTGGCCGGGCCGGGTTCGATGTGGTGCAGGAACACGATGTCGGCGCCGGATTCGACCGCGCTGACATGCACGTTGACTGCTGCGTGGTGGCGCGCCGGAAACTCGGTCAGCTCGAAATAATGCGTGGCAAACAGTGTGAAGGCCTGCGTCTTGTTGTGCAGGTGGGCGGCGATGCCGCCGGCCAGCGCCAGGCCGTCGAAGGTGGAGGTGCCGCGGCCGATCTCGTCCATCAGCACCAGGGAATGCGGCGTGGCCGCGTGCAGGATTTGCGCGGCCTCCAGCATCTCCAGCATGAAGGTCGATTGCGCATTGGCAACGTCGTCGGCCGCGCCTATGCGGGTGAGGATGGCGTCGATGGGACCAAGGCGGCAACTGGTGGCCGGCACATATGAGCCCATGCTGGCCAGCAGCACGATGATCGCCACCTGGCGCATGTAGGTCGACTTGCCGCCCATGTTGGGGCCGGTGATGATCTGCATGCGGGTTTTGCTGTCCAAGCTGCAGTCGTTGGCGATGAAGGCGCCGGCGCCCAGCTCGCCCAGCCGGGCTTCCACCACCGGGTGCCGGCCTTCGCGGATGGCGATGCAGGGCTCTTTCACAAACACCGGCGCGGCCCAGTTCAGGGTGAGCGAACGCTCCGTCAGCGCACACAGCGCGTCCAGGCTGGCCAGCGCACGCGCCAGACGGCTCAGCGTCGGCACGTACTGCTGCAGTTCGTCGAGCAGCTGTTCGTAAAGCCATTTCTCGCGGGCCAGGGCGCGCTCCTGCGCGGACAGGGCCTTGTCTTCAAAGGCCTTGAGTTCGGGGGTGATGAAGCGCTCGGCGTTTTTCAGGGTCTGGCGGCGCCGGTAGTCGTCGGGCACCTTGCTGGCCTGGCCCTGCGTCACCTCGATGTAAAAGCCGTGCACCTTGTTGAACTGCACGCGCAGGTTGGCGATGCCGGTGCGGGCGCGCTCACGGCCTTCAAGGTCCAGCAAAAACGCGTCGCAGTTGGTCTGGATGCCGCGCAACTCGTCGAGGTCGGCATCGCAGCCGTGGTTGATCACGCCGCCGTCGCGGATCAGCGCGGCCGGTTCTTCCAGCAGGTAGCGGCCCAGCAGTGCCGCGCAATCCGGCGGCGCCTGCAGGTCTTCAAAAATAGTGGTCAAAAGTGCCCCCAGCCCTTGCTGGGCGGGCGTGAGCAGCTCTGTTTTTTGTAGCGTCTGGCGCAGCGCCACGAGTTCGCGCGGGCGCACCTGGCGCAGGGCAATGCGCGCGGTGATGCGTTCAACGTCGCTGCTGCCGCGCAGCCCGGCACGCAGCTTGTGGTGCAGGCCGCCGCGCAAGGCGGTGATCGCGTCCAGCCGCGCCTGTGCCTGGCTGCGCTCGCGCCGCGGACTGAGCAGCCAGCTTTTCAGGGTGCGGCTGCCCATGCCGGTGATGCAGGTGTCGAGCAGCGAAAACAGCGTGGGTGAATCTTCGCCGCGCAGGTTGTGTGTCAGTTCCAGGTTGCGGCGGGTGGACAGGGGCAGCTCGATCAGCTCGCCGGATCGCACCACCTGCAGGCTGTGCACATGCGGCAGCGTGCGGCCCTGGGTGTGTTCTGCATAACCAAGAAGCGCAGACGCTGCCGCATGTGCGTCGGGCAGGGCTTCGGCATTCCACGAAGCCAGAGAAGCCACCTGTAACTGGGTCAGCAGGCGGCGCGCACCGAGTGCCGCGTCAAACTGCCAGGCCGGCCGGGCGCTGACCGCGCAGCGATGGGTTTTCAGGCGCTGCTCGAAGGCGGGGGTGGCCTCGACGTTGTAGAGCAGCTCGCTGGGGGCGATACGCGCGATCCAGGCTTCGAGTTCGTCGCCGGCGCAGTGCGCCAGGTGGATCACGCCCTGGGTCACGCTGAGCCAGGCCAGGCCGCAGGTGTTGCGCAGGCCCTGGTGCACCGCCAGCAGAATCGACTCA
Organism: uncultured Polaromonas sp.; assembly: GCA_965650045.1. Lineage (GTDB taxonomy): Bacteria > Pseudomonadota > Gammaproteobacteria > Burkholderiales > Burkholderiaceae_C > Polaromonas. The sequence continues at coordinate 410 of CBFGNA010000217.1, read as the reverse complement.
TTCTTGTCGCTGAGCAGTTCGGTGTCGGTCAGGGTGCCTGGCGTCACCACCCTGACAACTTTTCTTTCGACCGGCCCCTTGGCGGTGGCGACATCGCCGACCTGCTCGCAGATGGCCACCGACTCACCGAGCTTGATCAGCTTGGCAAGATAGCCTTCCAGCGAATGAAAGGGAACGCCGGCCATGACGACCGGCTCGCCGGCCGACTGGCCGCGCCGCGTCAGCGTGATGTCCAGCAGGCGCGCGGCTTTCTCGGCGTCGGCATAAAACAGCTCGTAAAAGTCGCCCATGCGGTACAGCAGCAGCGTGTCCGGGTAGTCGGCCTTCAGGCCGAGGTACTGGACCATCATGGGCGTGTGTTTCCCGGCCGCGGCGGGGGCGGTGTCGGCGGTCTCCGCGGGAGCGTCAGA
>CBFGNA010000216.1:0-5074 GCA_965650045.1 uncultured Polaromonas sp. | reverse complement strand
TGCAGGAAGCAGGCAACGCGATTTTCAGCAATGGTCTGACCGTCGGTATCGGCCGCCGCGAAGATCCCTTCTGCCACGCCGCGCGCGCCAGCCGGTCAACGGACTATGTCTCGGGGGTGTTTTTGGTCACTCCACTTGCGCTGTGGCACAGGCTGGGCGGATTTGATGAAGCTTTTGTACCGGCGTATTACGAAGACACCGATTACTGTTTGCGCGTCTGGCAGGCCGGCCTGCGCGTGGTGTACGAGCCCACGGTGGTGCTGGAGCATCTGGAGTGGGGCAGCGCGACGGGCGACAGTGCCAGGCTGCTGATCGAACACAACCGCGAATTGTTTTGCAGCCGCTACAGCGAATGGCTCAAAGACCAGCCCAGCCTCCAGCCGCAATCGCTGGAGGGTGACCGCTGGCGCTCACCCGAAGACCGCCCACGTCGCCCGCGCATTCTGGTGATCGACAACGAAGTGCCGCACATGTTCAAGGGCGGTGGCCTGCCACGGGCCCGGCTGATGCTGCAGGCACTCGACGGCTGGCCGGTGACGCTGTTTCCGTTGTGGACGCTGTTCGACGACTGGCGTGCTGTGTATGCATCCCTGCCGCAAAGCGTTGAAGTGGCCATGGGGCACGGTCTGGCCGGGCTGGAGAAGTTTCTGGAGAGCCGGCGAGGCGTCTATGACGTGCTGCAGGTCAGCCGCCCGCCCAATCTGCAGGCCATCCAGCCCCTGCGTTTGCGCCGGCCCGACCTGTTTGCCGGCATGCGCCTGGTTTATGACGCCGAGGCGCTGTTTGCGCTGCGCGAGATCGCCATGGCCGGCGTGCAGAGGCGCCCGCTGTCACACGCCGCAGCGCATGACAGGGTCAGCGCCGAGATCGCGTTGGCCGCGGACGCCAGCGACGTGCTGGTGGTGTCGGGCCGCGACGCCAGCTATTTTGAAACCGCAGGCCACCGCACCCACGTCCTGAGCCACAGCATGGCGGTGCGCCGCAATGCCCCTGGTACAGGCCAGCGGCAGGGCCTGCTGTTTGTCGGCGCGCTGCACCCGGACACGCCGAATGAGGACGGCTTGTTATGGTTCATTCGTGAGGTGATGCCCTTGCTGCGCACGCGCCTGACCCGCCCGCCAGTGCTGTCGGTGGTGGGTGTGTGCAGCTCGCACAAGGTGGCGGCCATGGCGGGTGCCGACATCCACGTGCTGGGGCCGCAGGAGCTGCTGGAGCCGCATTACGATGCCGCCCGGGTGTTTGTGGCGCCTGTGCGTTTTGCCGGTGGCGTGCCGGCCAAGGTGATCGAGGCCGTGTGCAGCGGCGTGCCCACCGTCGCGTCGGCGCTGCTGGTGCGGCAACTCGGCTGGCGCGACGGCGTGGACATCCGGGGTGCAAAGGACGCGCAGCGTTTTGCCTCGGCCATCATTGCATTGCTCGGCGACGACACCGCCTGGCAGCGGCAGCAAGAGGCGGGCTGGAACCAATGCGCGGGGCGTTATGACCCCGACCGGTTTGCCCACACGCTGCGCCGCGTGCTGGCGGCGCCGCCAGATCGGCCCCAGTGACTTAAGGGCCTGTGGAACGGCGCTGCTGCGCGATCACGCAACAGAAGTGATGCTCAAGCTGGCCCTGCCTGTCCAGGTCGTCTTCAGCATCAATCATCGCCTGCAGCCAGAGCTTGGCTTCTGCCGCGTGAAAATTCTGCGCCACGTCGGCCAGCAGCACATGCAGCAGCGAACCCCCATACGGGCGCTCGGCCAGTACCTCGAAAAACTCGGGCAGCAGCGGCAGAATGCCTGACGAGTGCACCGCCTCGCTCGGATCCACCGCGATCACCTCGTCCACCGTGGGCGCGCGAAAGTCGCGTTTGACCACGCCGCCCACGGTGGTGAGCAGCCGGTCCGGCAGCAGTTCGGCCACTGCTGCGACTTGGTCCAGATGCCGGCTCGAATACTGGAAACGGTTCGGCCCCACATATTCGTCCAGATAGAACCAGCCATCCGGCGTGAGAAGCTGGGTCACGGCAGCGTACAGCTGTTGAAGTTGAGAACAATGGTGAACGCTGGAGACCCCCAGCACCGCATCGAAACTGCCGGGCAGGAACGGGGCTTGACCCACCGGCAGGTCATCCATGCTGGCCAGCACATGGCTGATCGCGCTGATGCCGGCGGCGTTGCTTCGGGCCACGTCCAGAACCTTGGGCGACAGGTCGAAAGCCACGATCTCACGCGCCAGACCCATTTGATGCAGTTCGCGCTCTAGATGGCCTGGCCCACAACCCAGCACGAGGACCCGGTGCAGCGGCCAACAGCCCGCATCGGCCAGGTGTTTGCCGAACCAGGCCAGCGGCTTGATCGCCGGGTCGCCGCTGACACGCCGATTGATCAGGCGATGAATGGCGTCCAGGTGTGTCCAGTGCTGGCCATTCGCCACCCAGGTGTCCGGGTCGCCCCAGGTGGCGTCCAGCTTCGCGGGCAACCGGGTTTCAGCCACCGGTAGGTCTTTCTCCGACAACGGTGAACAGCTCGACCGGATGACCGCCGGTTGCCGGTTGCGGCTGGGCATGAAACACGACTCTCGTTTCAGTAAAACCCAGCAGCCCGAGTGCCGAGATAAAAAACTGCGGACTGAAGTGCCACCAGGTGTGCACCTGATCGACGCCGCGGTGCGGCAGGAAGGCGCAGGCGGCTTGTTTCCCGATAGACGCGTTGTAAACCTCGGTGACGATGATGGTGCGGCGTGTCCGTCCTGCCACGCTTTCCAGCAGGTCAAACGGACGCCTGCAGTGCAGAAGCACCGCGGCCAGCACGCCAACGTCAAATTCACCGATCTGGTCGGGAATGTTGTACGGATCGGCTTCCACCATGCGGACAGCAGACTTCATCTCCGCATGGGCGTACCAGAAGGAATTGCGCACGCGCTTTATGCCTTTCGAGAACCCGGCGCGCCATGCGGCGAGGTCCACGCCCTGTGACGGGACAACGTCCCAGAGATGGGACATCGGAGGCTCCAGCGCCGTGACTTGCGCGCCCTCGCGTTCCATGCAAAAGGACAGAAAGCCGCTGGCGGGCCCGACTTCGAGCACCGACCGGCCGGCAAAATCAACATGCCCGAGGTAGGGCTTCCAGTTGTCACGCAAGTCCCATTGACCAACGACATCCCCTCCGGCCAGCGAGAAGGAATGGTAGAAGTCGCAATCTTCGAGCTCGACGGTGCGGGGGGCTATGTACATACGTGCAGGCGGGAGTGGGGAGGGCAAACAGTCCTGAATCTTACAATTGCTCCAACAGGAGAACGCATGGGCTTTCCGGCCGGTCACTACTATTCCGCGATTCCCGACTCCGACGACTTGAAGCGGCGCGCGGAGCAGATCTGGGCCCCGCGCCCCAGCCTGTCGGGGGTGGACATGCAGATACCGGAGCAACTGGCGCTGCTGCACAGCCTGAAGCCGCACCTGGCAAATCTGGACTACCCGGTTGATGCACCGCTGGAGCCTGACCGCTACTACTACATGAACGGCATGTTTCCGGTGCTGGATGCCGAATTTCTGTTCGGCGCGCTGTGCCTGTTCAAACCCCGGCGCGTGATCGAGGTCGGCTCGGGCTTTTCGTCACTGGTCATGGCCGACGCAAACCGGCGGCTCGGCAATCGCATCGACATCACTTGCATCGAGCCCTATCCGCGCGACTTCCTGGTGGCCGGTGTCCAAGGGATCACACGGCTGCTGAGCTCGCGCCTCCAGGATGTGGACCTGTCGCTGTTCGACCAGCTCGAAAGCGGCGATGTGCTGTTCATCGATTCCTCGCATGTCTGCAAGACCGGCAGCGATGTCAACCTGTTGTTCTTCGAGGTGTTACCGCGCCTGAAGCCGGGTGTGTATGTGCACCTGCACGACATCTTTTTGCCCGACGAATATCCCAAGCCCTGGGTGCTGGACGAGGAACGCAGCTGGAGCGAGCAGTACCTGCTGCACGGCTTCCTGATGTTCAACAGCCAGTGGCGCGTGGTGTGGATGGCCCATTACATGCTGAGCCGCCATCCCGAGGCGGTGAGCGCGGTGTTTCCGCGCTGCCCGGCGCTTGGCCATGGCGGCAGCTTCTGGATGCAGCGTCTCAGTCCTGCCGTACCCTGACGGCGACAAAGGTCTGGCTGCAAAAAATCCTCAAAGCGCTTCAGTTGCTATTTTATTGATAGCTGGTTGCGCCCAGCTGGCAAGGGCTGAGGCCACATTCTCTTCATAAATGCTGAGCCTGTGCCGGTCTCACGATGGCCGGCATACAGTCTTTCGGCACACTTGACTTTGCAGAACCCCATGGTTAGAACCGCAAGCACCTATGCCACAGCCGAAGCGGACACTCCATGCCAAAAATCACCCAATCGGACATCTGGAAAGTCCCTGGCCAGACCGGCGCCATCCTTGAGCGCGCCGGTATCCACCCCTCGCACGGGCTGGCGATCCAGTCGGTCGTCAACGAATACGAACGCATCGTGATCTCGCGCTGCGCCACCCCGGCCGGCATCCAGTTGCTGGAGGAGGGTTATTCGTCCAAGGGCTTCGGCATCAAGGCCAAGAGCTGCGACTGGGGGCCTTTCACCGGCTTCGCGATGTCGGATATCCAGTATTCCAAGTTCGGCGACGGCAATTCCATTGCCGCATACAACAAACAGAAGAATTTTTTCGATCACGCGCGCAGCGACACCGGCTTCCAGGCCAGCGACGCCGGTGGCCGTGAAGCCCAGGCCGGGCTGCGGCACTCGTCCATGGCGGCGTCCGATGTGCTCAAGCTGTCCAAGGCGCGGCTGGATTACCTCAAGCGCTACAACGTCATTCATTTCGAGCATGTGCGCGACGGCGCCCGCATCGAGTGCGACTCGCCCTTCGGGCGTCTGATGTTCATCGTGGTGGACCTGAAGACCGGCAGCTCCGCGACCTGGGGCATCCTGCACCGCAACAACTTCCAGCTCGGCCCCCAGGTGGTGACACTCGCCGACGGCGGCCAGTGGTCGCTGGTGCGCGGCATGGCCAACACCGCGTCCAGCGGCAGCCCAGTGGACCCGAACCGCCGCTGCTGCACCGGTGACTACGATTTGT
>CBFGNA010000215.1:0-5084 GCA_965650045.1 uncultured Polaromonas sp. | reverse complement strand
CAGGAAGATGATCGGCTCCTCGGGGACCTCGCCTCCCATCTCCTCCGCATGCTCCACGTAGTTCTTGCCGATGGCGACGACCTTCGACGGGATCAACGGGGAGAGCAGGCGGACCTCGGCGAGCGGGATGTCCTCACCCGTCGGGAGGGGATCGTCGAAGAACGTGCCGCGGAGCGGCCGGACGAACTCCCCCTCGACGGCGCCCGTGGCTTCTGCAGCCGTGAACACGCCCACCGCGCCTTCCGCGAACACGGCATCGACCCAGAGCAGCAGTGCGGCGCGCGAAGGCCGCAGCAAGCTGACAGTCGGCCCCAACATCAAGCTCAAGGGCGTCGAGATCACCGACTGCGACACGCTGGTTGTCGAAGGCATGGTGGAGGCCACCATGGACTCGCGGGTGATCCAGATCTCGGAGCATGGCGCATTCAAGGGCTCTGCCGAAATCGACATTGCCGAGATCCACGGTGAGTTCGACGGCAACCTGACGGTGCGCCAGAAGCTGGTGATCTACGCGACCGGCAAGGTCACCGGCAAGATCCGTTACGGCAAGCTGGTGATCGAAGAAGGCGGTCAGCTCGCCGGTGAAATCCTGTATGGCGCGGTGGCCGGCACCCGCGCAGCGCTGGGCGGCAAGCCCGGTTTGCAGGTCGCCTGAGCGCGTTCGTGCCCGGGCGCATCACCGCCCGGCGCCAGGGCTGTGCGGGGGCGGGCAGCGTGTCGCGGGCTTGACGGTGCGGCGTTGGCGCCCAGCGCACAATGACCGGCATGCACGCTGTTCATGCTCCCCTGCAGGCCCGTATCGTCCAGTGGGCCGTGCGGCCCGGTGATGTTGTTGATGCCGGCGATCTGCTGCTGATTCTTGAAGCCATGAAAATGGAGCACGAGGTCCGTGCTGCGGTGGCCGGCCAGGTCGGGGCGCTGTTTTTTGCGCCCGACGAGCTGGTGGAAGCCGGCACCCTGCTCGTGACCATCAATGTTGGCTCGGCGCCATTGTCCGTTCAGGCGACCGCCGCAGGGGGCACGCCACCTGCGCCTGCCAGGCCGGCCTTGCGCCCGGACCTGCAGCGTGTGCTGGACCGCCACACCCGCACCGATGGTGCCAGCCGTCCCGAGGCCCTGGCCAAGCGCCACGCGCTCGGCCTGCGCAGTGCGCGAGAGAACATTGCCGACCTCTGTGATGCCGGCTCCTTCATCGAATACGGCGCGCTGGCCGTGGCCGCGCAGCGCAGCCGCCGCAGCGAAGAAGACCTGATTGCCAACACACCGGCCGACGGCATGGTGACCGGCATGGGCAGCATCAACACGGCCCTGTTTGGCGCAGAGGCCAGCCGCGCCGTGGTGATGGCGTACGACGCCACCGTGCTGGCCGGCACGCAGGGCATGCGCAACCACCAGAAAACCGACCGCATGCTGGGCATCGCGCTGCAGAACAAGCTGCCGGTCGTGCTGTTTGCCGAAGGCGGCGGCGGGCGGCCCGGCGATACCGACATGCCCATCGTCGCGGGTCTGCACGTCAGCACCTTTGCCAGTTATGCACGCCTGTCGGGTCAGGTGCCGGTGATCGGCATTGCGGCCGGACGCTGTTTTGCCGGCAATGCGGCGTTGCTGGGTTGCAGCGATGTGATCATTGCCACGCGGGGCAGCAACATCGGCATGGGCGGGCCCGCCATGGTCGAAGGCGGCGGCCTGGGCGTGTTCAAGCCGGAGCAGATCGGGCCGGCTGCGGTGCAGCACGGCAATGGCGTGATCGACGTGCTGGTCGATGATGAGGCGCAGGCGGTGGCTGTGGCGCGCCACTACCTCGGATTTTTCCAGGGCAGCCTGAAAGAATGGGTGGCGCCCGATGTGCAGGCCCTGCGCGACGTGGTGCCGGAGAACCGCCTGCGGGTGTACGACACGCTGGCTGTGTTGAAGGGGGTGGTGGACAGCGGCAGCCTGCTGCCCTTGCGCACGGGTTTCGGTACCGGCATCCACACCGCCCTGGCGCGCATCGAGGGACGGCCGGTGGGCCTGATTGCCAACAATCCACAGCACCTGGGCGGTGCCATCGACGCGGATGCCGCCGACAAGGCGGCGCGTTTCATGCAGCTGTGCAACACGCACGGCCTGCCCATGGTGAGTTTTGTCGATACGCCCGGCTTCATGGTCGGCCCCGACGTGGAGGCGCAGGCGCAGGTGCGCCACGTCAGCCGCCTGTTTGTCGTTGCGGCCGCCTTGCGTGTGCCGTTTTTCAGCGTGGTGCTGCGCAAGGGCTACGGTCTGGGCGCCATGGCGATGACGGCCGGCGGTTTTCATTCACCGGTGTTCACCGTCGCCTGGCCGACGGCCGAATTCGGCGCCATGGGGCTCGAAGGCGCCGTCCGGCTCGGCTACCGCAAGGAGCTGGAGGCGGTGCCCGAGGGCCCTGAACGTCAGGCCTTGTACGACAGGCTGGTGGCACGCCAGTATGAAGCCGGCAGCGCCCTCAACATGGCGGCCACGCTGGAGATCGATGCGGTGATCGACCCGGCGCAGACGCGGGCCTGGCTGGCGCAGGGCCTGGTGTCGGCGCGGGTGCGGCCCGACGACGGCGTGCGCTTTGTGGACCCCTGGTGAACGCTTGGGGGTGGAGTTGAGTGGAAAATCGGCCTCCAGCCCGCGTCCATCAAGCGTCAATAGCTACAAAATTTATAGCGTTTAACGTCAAAAAAGGCGAAAGACTAGCGGCAGCAGCAGCGACGCCAACACCACCTGCAGGCCCAGCGCCAGTCCGGCATAGGCGCCGGCATCGGCATTGACCTGCATGGCGCGGGCGGCGCCTATGCCATGCGACACCGTGCCCAGCGCGAACCCGCGTGCGGCCCAACCGGGCGCGTCCAGCGGGATGCGGCAAAGGTCGAACAGATACTTGCCGGCCAGCGCGCCGACCAGGCCGGTCATCACCGCAAACACCGCGGCCAGTGCCGGGATGCCGCCGATTTTTTCGGCGATGCCCATAGCGACCGGGGCGGTGACCGACTTGGGCGCCAGCGACAGCAGCACCTCGGCCGGCAGCCCGACGGCCCAGCCCAGCGCCACGGCCGAGCCCATGGCCGCCGCGCCACCGGCCAGTGCCGCCAGCAGCAGGCGGCCCCAGCGCCTGCGCAACTCGATGCGCCGCTGCCAAAGTGGCCAGCCCAGCGCCACCACCGCGGGCCCGAGCAGGAAGTGGATGAACTGCGCACCCGCGAAATACGTGGGATAGGGCACGCCGGTGGCCAGTAGCACCGCGGCGATGGCCAGCACGGTCCAGAACACCGGGTTCGCCCAGGCCGCCTGCTGCAACCGCGCATACGCCGCCTGGGCCAGCACATAAACCACCAGCGTTGCCGTCAGGCCGAACAGCGGCGTGGCGGAAAGGTAAACCCAGAGTTCAACGAACTTCGGCATCGCCCTTGCGCCCCAAAAAGTTGAGCACCAGCGCCGTCACCAGCAGGCCGATCAGCGTGGACACGCCGATCACCAGCAGCAGCCGGCCGCCGTATTCGGCCATCAGCGACAAATGGGTCATGAGACCGACGCCGACCGGCACAAACAGCAGGGACAGATGCGCCAGCAAAAAATCGGCGCAGGCGGCGACGGGCTCGCGCACCAGCGGCCAGTTCAGGGCCAGCAACAGCAGGATCATGCCGACGACAGGGCCTGGAAAGGGCAGGGACAGCGCGCGCGACAGCAACTCGCCGATGGACTGCAGGAGCAGCAACCAGGCCAGGCCGCGCAGACCTGTCATGGCGACCGCAGCGCCGGGCCGCCCCAAGCAAGGTCAGCCCCTCTTTGTGGTGCAAGGGGCAGCGCTGCACACGCAGTGGCGAGCGTGGGGGTCATTAATATCGCGGCAGTTCTGGGTGGGAAATGTTGCCGCCGCGCACCAGCATCTTTCCGTACTCGGCGCAGCGCTGCAGCGTCGGGATCACCTTGCCGGGGTTGAGCAGACCCTGCGGGTCAAACGCGCGCTTGATACCAAACATCTGCTCATTTTCCGCGGCCGAGAACTGCACACACATGGAGTTGAGCTTTTCCACACCGACGCCGTGTTCGCCGGTCACCGTGCCGCCCATGGCCACGCTGGTCTCCAGGATGTCGGCGCCGAACAGCTCGCAGCGGTGCAGTTGGTCGGCATCATTGGCGTCGAACAAAATCAGCGGGTGCAAATTGCCGTCGCCGGCGTGGAACACATTGGCGCAGCGCAGGCCGTACTTGATCTCCATCTGCTGGATCGCCAGCAGGATGTCCGCCAGGCGCTTGCGCGGAATCGTCGAGTCCATGCACATGTAGTCGGGGCTGATGCGGCCTGACGCCGGGAAGGCGTTCTTGCGCCCGCTCCAGAAGCGCAGGCGCTCGGCCTCGTTCTCGCTGACGGCAATCGCGGTGGCGCCGCAGCTGCGCAGCACCGCGCTCATGCGGCCGATTTCTTCCTCGACCTCTTCCGGCGTGCCGTCGCTTTCGCACAGCAATATCGCCTCGGCGTTCAGGTCGTAGCCGGCATGCACAAAATCCTCGACGGCGGCCGTCATGGGTTTGTCCATCATCTCCAGCCCGGCCGGGATGATGCCGGCGGCAATCACCGCCGCCACCGCGTCGCCGGCCTTGCGCAGGTCGTCGAAGCTGGCCATGATGCAGCGCGCCAGCACCGGCTTGGGCACCAGCTTGACGGTGACCTCGGTGGTCACCGCCAGCATGCCCTCGCTGCCGATGAGTACCGACAACAGGTCGTAGCCGGCGCCGTCCAGCGCATCGCTGCCGAACTCGACTTCTTCGCCTTCCACCGTGAAACCGCGCACCTTGAGCACGTTGTGCAGGGTCAGGCCGTACTTGAGGCAATGCACGCCGCCGGAGTTTTCGGCGACGTTGCCGCCTATGGTGCAGGCGATCTGGCTGGAAGGATCGGGGGCGTAGTACAGGCCCAGCGGCGCGGCGGCTTCGCTGATGGCCAGGTTGCGCACGCCGCCCTGAACCACGGCGCTGCGGCTGGTGGCATCCATCTTGAGAATTTTGTTGAACTTGGCCAGCGACAGCGTCACACCCCGCTGGTGCGGCATGGCCCCGCCGGACAGGCCGGTGCCGGC
>CBFGNA010000214.1:0-5100 GCA_965650045.1 uncultured Polaromonas sp. | reverse complement strand
CCGCTGGCGTCGTGCAGCAGTTCGGCTTGCAGCGTGCCCCAGGGCTGGCGTTAGCGCCAGGACACGCCGGCGTCCAAGCCTGAGCCGCGTTCAGCCATGCCGGCCAGGCTCGGGGGCGGGCGGTCATCGGCATAACCTTCAAAACGCTGGTCCAGGAACAGGTCGATGCGCTGGTCGCCCGCGTCCAGCAGCTTGAGGCCGGCACGGCTGCCGTGCAGGAACACGCGCGTGCCTTCATACAGGTACAGCGGCAGCAGGTCATAACGGATGCCACCGCCCACATAGGGCGACTGTTCGGAACGCACCACAAAGCCGAGGCCGGCGCTGCCGGGCGTGCTCAGCAAATCGCTGAGCGGGTCGGTGTTGGCATGGGCCGGCGGCATGAAGCAACTGGCCGCTGCCAGCAGGGCCAGGCCCAGCCATGTGGCGGGGTGGCGCCGGGAAGCACGGGGGAGGCCGGGGACGGTGGAGGGAACATGCGGGCGCATCGGGGGCCTCTTGAAATCATGGATGGTGCGAAGGGCAGGCTCGATCCTAGCCAACAAAGCGGGCGCCCGGCCGGCCCCGCGTCGGCGCGCGGCACCGGCCTACACCGCTTCACGGCCGCAGGTGACAAAACCGTGGCCTGAAAACACGTCTGCCCGGCCTGCGCAGAGCGCAAACCGGGCAGACGCCGGGCAGAAGAGCGGGAAACCGCAGGTTTTAGAACGGAATGTCGTCGTCCATGTCGTCAAAGCCGCTGGCGGCCTTGGGCGGGGCGGGCGGGCGCGGCGCAGCGGCCGGCGCGCGCGGCGCGGCGGGTGGACGTGTGTACTGGCGCTCACCGCCCTCATCGCCGCCGTCGTTGCCGCCGGGGCCGCCCATGCCTTCGCGGCTGCCCAGCATCTGCATCTCGCTGGCAATGATGTCGGTGGCGTATTTCTCGACGCCGTCTTTGTCGGTGTACTTGCGGGTTTTCAGGCGGCCCTCGATGTACACCGAACGGCCTTTCTTGAGGTATTCACCGACGATCTCGGCCTGGCGGCCGAAAAAGCTGATGCGGTGCCATTCGGTCTCTTCGACCATTTCACCGGCCTTGTTCTTGTATTTGCTGCTGGTGGCCAGGGCGATGTTGGCGACCGCGTCGCCGCTGGGCATGTAGCGCACTTCAGGGTCGCGGCCCAGGTTGCCGACGAGGATGACTTTGTTGACTGATGCCATGGATGCCGCCTCTTGTCTTGATGTGATGGAATCGGGAGGATTCGAAAGGCGCCTCAAGGCGCCGCATGCACAATTGTGCCGCATTCCGGGAGACGCAACGGCGGCCCGCCATGCGGCACCGGCACGCCGCCCGTGTCACAATGATTCGTCGCCATGAACCACCGCGAACCGAACTTTCTTGAAAATCTGCAAGCTGAATTGTCGAACGGGCGGCTGTGGTTCGACCGCGGCGTCGTGCTGGTTTATGCGGTGGCCGCGGGCCTGTTCGTCGTGGTCTTCACCTTGCTCAGCGAATGGGCTTTCGGCCTGTTCGAGCAGGTGCATGCGTACAACCGCTGGCTGCTGCTGGTCTGGACGCCGGCGCTGACCGCTGCCATCGTCTGGCTCACGCGGCGGTATTTTCCCGGGGCCGGCGGCTCGGGCATTCCACAGGTGATGGCCGCGCTGGATCCGGCGCTGCCGGCGCATGAACGGCGCCGCTTTGTGTCCTTGCGCCTCACCCTGGGGAAAATCGGCCTGTCCTCGGCCGGCTTGCTGGCCGGCCTGTCCATAGGCCGCGAAGGCCCCTCGGTGCAGGTGGCGGCGGGTGTCATGCAACACGCACGCCGCTGGCTGCGGCCGGATTCGAGCATGAGCAACCATGCCCTGCTGGTGGCCGGCGGTGCGGCCGGCATTGCCGCTGCCTTCAACGCACCGCTCGCCGGGGTGGTGTTTGCCATCGAGGAGCTGTCCCGCAAGCTGGAGTCGCGCAACAGCGGCCTGATCATCACGGCCATCGTGCTGGCCGGCCTGATGGGGGTGTCGGCCTTCGGCAATGTGACCTATTTCGGCGTGATCCGTGTGCCGGTGCTGGGCTGGGCGTCGCTGTTGCCCGGCCTCGCCGTGGCCTTGAGCTGCGGCGTGCTCGGCGGCCTGTTTGCGCGCCTGCTTGCGGCTTCGTTGACCGGTTCGCCGGAACGGTTCAACCTGTGGCGCAGCCGTTACCCGGTGCGTTTTGCGGCGGCTGGCGGCCTGGTGATTGCGGTGATCGGCCTGGTCAGCGACGGCGCCACTTTTGGTGCGGGTTCACACGCCGTCAAGCAGATGCTGGCTGGCGAAGGTTCCGTGCCTTCGCTGTTTGTGCTGCTCAAGTTTGTGGCCACCTGGCTGGCCGCCTGGTGTGGCGTTCCCGGGGGCATTTTTGCGCCGGCCCTGTCGATTGGCGCGGGCGTCGGCCACAACATTGCGGCCCTGACCAGCCCGGACATCGGCGCCGCCCTGATCGCCATGGGCATGGCGGGTTTTCTGGCGGCCGTCACCCAGGCGCCGCTGACGGCTTTCATCATCGTCATGGAGATGGTGGACGGCCGGGCCATGGTGCTCAGCCTGATGATGGCGGCCATGCTGGCCAGCTTGGTGTCGCGCATGATCAGCCGCCCGCTGTATGCGACGCTGTCGGATTACATGATCAGCCAGCTGCCGCCGGCACCTGCGGTGTCCGCCGGGCCGGCCGAGCCCGCCACCGCGCCGGACCGGCCGACCGGGCACTGACGCGGCGCCGGCTCAGGCCGGCGCCACCGCCGCCGGTTTGCCCGGGGCATACATTGGCCAGGCCCCCACCAGCCACAGCAGCATCAACCCGCCGCAGGCTGCAAACAGCGTCTGGGGGCCGGCTTCCCTGGCCAGCCAGCCACCCAGGGCACCCCCGGCAAACAGGCCCAGCGACTGCAGCGTGTTGTAAACCCCCAAAGCCGCACCGCGCGAGCGGGCCGGCGCCAGGCGCGATACCAGGCTGGGCTGGCTGGCTTCCAGGATGTTGAACCCGCAGAAGAACAGGAACAGCAGCACGCCCAGGCCGCCCAGCGTTGGCGTGCCTTGCTGCGCCGTGGCCATCAGGCCGAATTGCACCAGGGCAATCAGGCCGACCGCGCTGAGGAAAACGGCGCGCAGGTAGCCGCGCCGTTCCAGCGGAAACAGCGAAAAGCCCATGACCAGAAAGGACGCCAGCACCGCCGGCAGGTAAATTTGCCAGTGGCTGTCCTTGGCGAGCCCCGCCTGCACCAGCAGGGCCGGGGTGGCGACCCACATGGCCAGTTGCACGGCGTGCAGCACAAACACGCCCAGATCAAGGCGCAGCAGGGCCGGTTGCCTGAGCACTTCGGCCAGGCTGCCGCGCGGCCGATGGACGGGGTGCACCGGCTCGGGCGGCACCCACCAGACCACCACGGCGATGCCGGCCAGCGCCAGCGTGCCGGTCAGTCCAAACAGGCCCGCCAGGCCGATGTGTGCTGCCAGCAGCGGCGCCAGCACCAGCGACAACGCAAACATCAGGCCGATGCTGGCCCCGACCAGCGCCATGGCTTTGGTGCGCACCTCGTCACGCGTGGTATCGGCCAGCAAGGCGGTGACGGCCGCTGAAATGGCGCCCGCCCCCTGCAAGGCCCGGCCGGCGGTCAGCCAGTTCAGGTCGGGCGCCCAGGCCGCGACAAAACTGCCCAGCGCGAACAGCAGCAGCCCGGCCACGATCACCTTCTTGCGGCCCAGCCGGTCCGAGGCCAGCCCGAAGGGAATTTGCAACAGTCCCTGCGTCAGGCCGTAAATGCCCATGGCCAGGCCAATGCGCGCCGGATCACCGCCGCCGGGGTAACGCGCCGCCTCCAGCGCAAACACCGGCAGCACCAGGAACAGGCCCAGCATGCGCAGCGCAAAAATCGAAGCCAGAGAGGCGCTGGCGCGACGCTCGGTGGCGGTCATGGCGGAGGAAGGCGGAGCAGGAGGAACGGCAGGCACGGTCGGGGGCATCAGGCTGGTTGAGAGGGCGGGCCGGAAACGGCCCCGGGATCTTGTGGGTGTACCTATTGTCTTTGAACAGGCCGCACGCCGGTGCCAACAGCGGCCAGGCTGCCAGAAAAGCCGTACGCGTCTATGATGGAGGGTTTTGCGGCGCCCCAACACGTGAATTCTCCCAACGACGGCAAATACCTCGCGCACAGCCTGGCTGCGCAGCGCATCAGCATTCGCGGCGCGCGCACGCACAACCTCAAGAACATCGACCTCGACATCCCGCGCAACCAGCTGGTGGTGATCACCGGCCTGAGCGGCTCGGGCAAGTCGTCGCTGGCTTTTGACACGCTCTATGCCGAAGGCCAGCGCCGCTACGTGGAAAGCCTCTCCACTTACGCGCGCCAGTTTTTGCAGCTGATGGACAAGCCCGATGTGGACATGATCGAAGGCCTGTCGCCGGCGATTTCCATCGAGCAGAAGGCCACCTCGCACAACCCGCGCTCCACCGTCGGCACGGTCACCGAAATTCACGATTACCTGCGCCTGCTGTTTGCACGCGCCGGCACGCCCTATTGCCCGGACCACGACCTGCCGCTGCAGGCGCAAAGTGTCAGCGAGATGGTCGACCATGTGCTGGCGCTGCCCGAAGACACCAAACTGATGGTGCTGGCGCCGGTGGCGCGCGAGCGCAAGGGCGAATTTGTCGAGCTGTTTGCCGAGATGCAGGCCCAGGGGTATGTGCGCTTCCGCGTCGATGGCACGGCCTATGAGTTCGACGAGCTGCCCAAGCTCAAGAAGGCCGAGAAACACAACATCGACGTGGTGATCGACCGCCTCAAGGTGCGACCCGACATGCAGCAGCGGCTGGCCGAAAGTTTCGAGGCCGCGTTGCGACTGGCCGAGGGCAAGGCCATCGCCATGGAAATGGATTCGGGCCAGGAGCATTTGTTCAGCGCGAAGTTTTCCTGCCCGGTCTGCAGCTACTCACTCAGCGAGATGGAGCCGCGGCTGTTTTCCTTCAACTCGCCGGTGGGCGCCTGCCCGACTTGCGACGGCCTGGGCCACATGGAGTTTTTCGACCCGGCGCGTGTGGTCGCCTTCCCCTCGCTGAGCCTGGCCAGCGGCGCGGTCAAGGGC
>CBFGNA010000213.1:0-5108 GCA_965650045.1 uncultured Polaromonas sp. | reverse complement strand
CCCACTGCGTGACCTTTGGTGACTTTCTTTTTGGCGAAGCAAAAGAAAGTTACTTACCGCCGGGCACCCCCCGGCCAACCGTCGTTAGCGACCAGGCAGGCGTGAAGAAAAACGCGGCTTCGACAGGCTCAGCCCGAACGGCGGTCTGTCGCCAGCATGGATCCCGGACCAAGTCCTGGATGACAAGGGAGCGGCAGCTCCCGTGATCGCCTCAATCGCGCACGATCAGGATAGGCAAATGCGCATGCGCCAGCACCTGCGCCGCCACACTCCCAAGCACGAACTTTTCGAGGCCGCGCCGCCCGTGTGAGCCCATCACGATCAGGTCGGCGCCGACCGCGCTGGCCGTCTCCAGGATGCCGCGGTAAATGGCGTGGCTTTCGACAATGGAGGCCGTCACCGTGATGCCCGCTGCTTCCAGCAGCACTCTGGCCTCACCCAGTGCGCTGTTGGCTTCGGCCGTCGCCGCCCCGAGGTACTGCGCCTGGCCATAGGCGAAGTCGGTGCCGACACCACTGAACGCATAGGGGTCGATCACGTAGATCAGCGTCACTGCACTCTGGAAAGCCTGGGCCAGGCCCAGGGCTTTCTCCACCGCCATCCGTGAAGTGGACGAGCCGTCTACAGGCAGCAGGATGTGTTTGAACATGATCGGACTCCTCGGCTCACGCCTCGATCTTCACGCCCTTCCAGAAGGCAATGCGGCCTTTGATTTCTTCGGCCTCGGGTTTCGGGTCGGGGTAATACCAGGCGGCGTCGGTGTTCATCTCGCCATTGACGAGCAGCGAGTAATAACTGGCCTGCCCTTTCCATGCACACATGGTGTGGTGGTTGCTGAAGGTCACGTAGTCGCGGTTCAGCGCGCTCTCGGGGAAATAGTGGTTGCCCTCGATGGTGACAATGTCGTCGCTTTGCGCAATCACGGCGCCGTTCCAGGTGGCCTTCATAAGACTTCTTTCAGAGGTGGCGGATGCGCCGCCGGGACAGGGAGGTTTCACACAATCTTCGCACAGTCTTCGCCGTCGCGGCACGGTGGCAAAAGGCTCCATCCATGAAAAAAGGCGTGATGGCCAGCCATCACGCCTTTGTTGACTGCCGGCCTTGCGGCGCCGCGGATCAGGCCATGCGCAGATTGTTGCCTTCAACAATGACCCTGGAGCCAACGGGCACGGAACTGGACACCTCGACGTTGCGGGTGGAACCATCGTTCATGCGCACACGCACCTGGTACACCGTGACCTTCTTCATGTTCTGCTCGATCTTGTTGCCGGCAAACGCGCCGCCGGCCGCACCGAGGACGGTCATGGCCGTCTTGCCGTTACCGCCGCCCACCTGGTTGCCCAGCAGGCCGCCGATCACGCCGCCAGCCACGGTACCCAGGCCCACGGTGGTGTTGCCGACGGCCACACCGTTGACCTGGCCCTGGCGCTGGATGGGCGTCACGGCTTCCACCGTGCCACAGTCGGCGCAAACTGCAGGCTTGGGCGCCGGGGCCTGGGCCACAACAACAGGACGGTGTTGAACCACCGGTTTTGCCGGAGCGGTGTTGCTGGCCAGCTTGCTGCTGGTGCTCGATTGCGTTGTCGGTGCCACGGCGACGGCTTCGGTGCCGCCCGGCTGCGCGTCGGAGCGGTTGACCACCAAGGCGGCCGCCAGCGCCATCACCGTCACGCCCAGCACAGCCACGATGGCCACCAGCGCCTTGCTGTGCTGCATACGCTGCGGAAAACCGGGCTGTTGACCCGGCGTGGCGGGAATTTGATTGTTTGTATCCATGATGGGTACTCCTTTGTATGAGCCTCTGTTGTACCCAGTTCATGTCAACGGCGATGTAGGAAGCGGTGAGATTCGTAAGTAAGGGTATGCGCAGCACCCTTCCAACTGTGCAGTTTTGCGCACTTGCGCACCGCTTCATCCACGGCTCACACACGCTTTGCGGACGCTTTACACGCCGCCGCGCGGGTGTGTCGGGTCGATCCACAACACCTGCTCGGGCTGCTCGGCCGGTGCAATGTCCAAGTTGATGGCGACGGCCTCCCCATCGCTGCGGCACAACACACACTCCAGCGGCTCGGTCGGGCTGGCATTGATTTCCTGGTGCGGCACATAGGGCGGGACATAGATGAAGTCGCCCGGGCCGGCCTCGGCGGTGAATTCCAGCTGCTCGCCCCAGCGCATGCGCGCCCGGCCGCGCACCACGTAAATCACGCTTTCGAGATGGCCGTGGTGGTGCGCGCCGGTCTTGGCATTGGCGTGGATGGTGACGGTGCCGGCCCAGAGTTTCTGAGCGCCGACCCGCGCAAAGTTGATAGCTGCCTTGCGGTCCATGCCGGGCGTGGACGGCACGTTGCCATCCAGCTGGCCGCCCGGGATCACGCGCACGCCGTCGTGTTTCCAGTCGGTGGCGGCAGGTGGCTGGCTGTGGCTGTGTCCGTGGTCATGGTTATGGTCATGGCTCATGCTTGTCTCCGGAAAGAACGGCTCAATTATTCGACAAGGGCAGCGTAAACCAGGCTGCGAAACAGCGGCCGGTAGAAATCGCGCTGATTGGGCGCCTGGATCATCAGCAGCGCGTACAGGTCCTGCGCTGGATCGACAAAAAACGTGGTCCCGGCGATGCCGCCCCAGTAATAGAGGCCAACCGAGCCGGGCACCGGCGACACACCGGCCGCCGTGCGCACTGCAAAGCCGAGCCCGAAACCATGGCCGGGCGGCAACAGGTCGCCGGTGGACGGCAGGCCGTCCAGGTGATCGGCCGTCATGAAGTCCACCGTGTGGGAGCCCAGCAAACGCGCGCCCTGCAGCTCTCCGCGGTTGCGCATGAACTGCAAAAAACGCGCGTAATCCATGGCCGTGGACAGCAGGCCGCCGCCCCCGCTTTCCATCGCCATGGGCCGGCGCGGGTCCAGCACGCGCATGGGCACACCACCATCGGGATCATGCGCAAAGGGTTCGGCAATCCGGTGGTGATTTACGGGGTCCACTGCAAAAGCAGTTTCAAGCATGCCCAGCGGCACAAAGATGTTGTCGCGCAGATAGTCCCCCAGCGACTGCCCGCTGACAACCTCCACCAGGCGGCCCAGCACGTCGGTGGCGCGGCTGTATTCCCAGACGCTGCCGGGCTGGTGCATCAGCGGCAGCGCCGCCAGCGTGCGTGAAAATTCCGCATTGCTGCGTTCACGCGAACCCATCTGCTGCTGCGCATATTGCCGCTGCACCGCTGCGGAACCGAGGAACTCATAGGTCAGGCCGGCGGTGTGGCGCAACAAATCCTGCACGGTGGCAGGGCGCCGGACGTCTTCCAGCAGCACCTGGCCATCGCGTTCAACGGCCACCTTCTGCCCCGCAAATTCCGGCAGGTACTTGGCGACCGGGTCGCTGAGCAGCAGCTTGCCCTGCTCCATCAGCATCATCACAGCCACCGAGACCACCGGCTTGGTCATCGAGTAGATGCGGAAGATGGCATCGCGCGACATGGCCTTGCCTGCAATCGGGTCCTGCTGGCCCAGGCTTTCAAACAGGCCAATCTTGCCCTGGCGAGCGACCAGCGCCACCGCGCCCGGCAGGCGGCCGCGGTCCACCTCGGACTGCAGCACGTCCAGCAAACGCTGCAGGCGGTCCGGGCACAGGCCCAGTTCCGCGGGCGGTGCGAATTCGAGCGTCTTCAGTCCTACCATGTCAGGCGCCGTAGCGTTCGCGAGCCAGCGCAGCACCCTGGGCCAGCGCCTGCAGCTTCTTCAGCGCAATCTCGCGGTTCATGGGCGCCAGGCCGCAATTGGTGCAGGGCAGCAGGCGATTTTTCGGCACATATTGCAAGGCCTTGCCAATGGTGTCGGCAATCTGCGCGGGTGTTTCGATTTCTTCGCTGGCCACATCAATAACGCCGACCATCACATCCTTGCCTTCCAGCAGCGCCATCAGGTGCGGCGGCACATGCGAGTGGTAACACTCCAGGCTCACCTGCTGGATGCTGCTTTTGGCCAGCGCCGGCAACACCTGTTCGTACTGGCGCCACTCCTCGCCCAGCGTCTGCTTCCAGTCGTCGTTGGCCTTGATGCCGTAACCGTAACAAATGTGAACGGCGGTGGTGCAGGTCAGGCCCTGCGCGGCGCGTTCCAGTGCCTTCACGCCCCAATCGGCGGCGTCCTTCATGTACACATTGAAGGCCGGCTCATCGAACTGGATGATGTCCACACCGTCGGCCTGCAGCGCCAGCGCTTCCTGGTTCAGCAACTCTGCAAAAGCCATGGCGAGCTTGACGCGGTCGCCGTAAAACTTGTCTGCGACGGTGTCCACAATCGTCATCGGCCCTGGCAGGGTGAACTTGATTTTCTTGTCCGTGTGCGCACGCAGCAGCTGCGCCTCGGCGGCATGCACGCGGCCCTTGAGCTTGAGCGCGGCCACCACCTGCGGCACCATGGCGTCATAGCGGTTGTCGCGTATACCCATCTTGACTTTGTGCTCGAAGTCGATGCCTTCGACCTGCTCCAGAAAGCCGTGCACAAAATGCTGGCGCGACTGCTCGCCGTCGCCGATCACGTCCAGGCCTGCGTCCTCCTGCGCCTTGATCCACAGCAGCGTCGCATCGGCCTTGGCCTGCGCGAGTTCGGCACCTTCGGCCTTCCATTGCGGCCAGAGCTTCTGGGTTTCCGACAGCCAGGCCGGTTTGGGCAGGCTGCCGGCAATGGTGCTGCTGAAAAGTGTTCTTGTCATGATGTCTCCGTTTGTTGATAAAAATTCTGAATGTCAATCTGCAAGGAATTGTGCCGCCAGCAATTCGTAGGAGCGCCTGCGCGCAGCGGGGTCGTGGGCCCAGGTGATGACCACCAGTTCCTCCACTTCCATCGCTGTCGAGAGCGCACGCAACTTTTCTGCGACCTGCGGACCGCTGCCCACCAGCGCGCCACGCCTGAGTTGCTCCGCCTGCATCTGTTCGGCCGGGCTGTAGGGCCGCTGTGCCACCTCAGCCGGGGACTGCAGCGGGCCGAGGGCGCCGCGGTTGCGGTCCAGCTTCCAGCGCTCGCGGCCGGAAAAGTGATGCCAGGCTTCTTCTTCGGTGTCCGCGGCCAGCGCCCAGACACACAGGGCAGGCTGCGGCGCAGGGTGCT
>CBFGNA010000212.1:0-5117 GCA_965650045.1 uncultured Polaromonas sp. | reverse complement strand
CGACCACGGCCAAGCCCGGCAAACCCGGCGCCGACCCGATTGGCGACCTGGCCAAGGCCAAAATGGCAGCCCCCGCAGCCGCCCCGGCCACCGCCAGCTCGGGGAGCGACCCCTTCAACTACTTCGTGCAGGTCGGCGCTTTCCGCACCCCGGAAGATGCCGAACAGCAACGCGCCAAGATTTCGCTGATGGGCCTGGAAGCCAAGGTGACCGAACGCGAGCAGTCGGGCCGCACTGTGTTTCGCGTGCGCCTCGGGCCTTTCGACAAAAAGGAAGAAGCGGAAAAAGCCAAGGAACGGCTGGACGGCAGCGGCGTGGAAACCGCCCTGGTTCGCGTCCAGCGCTGAACTTTCCGGCCGCTGGCTGTCAAACCCTGCGTACTACCTGGAGAAATGATTGATGCAACGACGTGAATTTTCGATGTCCGCCGCCTCGGTGGCGGCCGCCGCCTCGCTGGGCGCGCTCACCACCACCGCGCAGGCGCAGGGCCAGGCACCGCGCGAAGGCACCGACTACCTGGTGCTCGACAAACGCGCACCGGTGGACGCCCCGGCCGGCAAGGTCGAGGTGGTGGAGTTCTTCTGGTACAGCTGCCCGCATTGCAACCGCTTTGAGCCGGCGCTCGAAGAATGGATCAAAAAAGCTCCGAAAGACGTGGCGGTGCGGCGCGTGCCGGTGTCTTTCCGCGCCGATTTCGAGCCGCAGCAGCGCCTGTATTACGTGCTGGAAGCCATGAACAAGGTCGATGAGCTGCACAAAAAGGTGTTTTACGCCATCCACGCCGAAAAGCAGATGCTCAACACGCCCGAGCTGGTGGCGGCCTGGGCGGAAAAACAGGGCATCAACCGGGCCAAATTCAGCGAGATGTACAACTCGTTTTCCATCGCCACCAAGGCGCGCAAGGCCACGCAGTTGCAGGACGCCTACAAGGTAGACGGCGTGCCGGCGCTGGGCGTGGCCGGGCGTTTTTACACCTCGGGCGAGTTGGCCAAAAACATGGACCGGGCGCTGCTGGTGACCGACTACCTGATCACGCAGGCCCGCAAGGGCTGACCGCGGCCGGCGCCGATGGGGCGCGCGGAATGGCCGGTTGTGGCCTTTTCCCAATGAAAAACCCGCCCTGATCCGGCGGGTTTTTCATGGGTAAAGACCGGGATTCGGCGGGATGGGTGGCTACAATGGGGCAACGCAACCAAAGCAGCAAGATTCGTGCCTTTTATGAACTACCCCGCCTGTGTACTGATGCTGGCCGCTGCCCTGGCGGCTTTCCCGGCGGCGGCTGAAAAGGCCGACCGCGACCAACCGATGAACGCCGAGGCCGACGCGCTGCGTTACGACGACCTCAAGCAGACCAGTGTTTTCACCGGCAACGTGGTGATCACCAAGGGCACCATCATCATCCGCGGCGCCCGCGTGGACGTGATGCAGGACGCCGAGGGTTACCAGACCGCCTTTGTGTACGCCGCGCCCGACAAGCTGGCCTTCTACCGCAAGAAGCGCGACGGGGTGGACGAATACATCGAGGGCGAAGGCGAACGCATCGAATACGACAGCCGGGCCGACACCGTCAAGTTCATCAAGCAGGCGGTGCTGCGCCGTTATGTGGGGGCCACGCTGGCGGACGAAACCACCGGCAACCTGATTGTTTATGACAACCCGACCGATGTGTTCACGGTGGACAGCGGCGGCCAGAACCGCACGGCCGCCAACCCGACCGGCCGTGTTCGCGCGCTGCTGGCGCCGCGCAACAAGCCCGGCAGCCCCGTCACCCCGCCGCCCGCCGGTCCGTCACCCACCCTGCGCCCCAGCACCACGCTGGGCGATGACAAAAAGTAACCTCGTCTCAATGAATGTGCCCCCGGAAACCGCTCCTGCCAGCCGGCTCATTGCCAGCGGCCTGCAAAAGTCCTACGGAAGCCGCAAGGTTGTCAGGGATGTCTCGCTAACCGTCCAGAAGGGTGAAGTGGTGGGGCTGCTCGGGCCCAACGGCGCGGGCAAAACCACCTCGTTTTACATGATCGTCGGGCTGGTGCGCGCCGACGCCGGCGAGATCACCATCGACGGCGAGTCCATCGAGCACATGCCCATCCACAAGCGGTCGCGCCTGGGCCTGAGCTACCTGCCGCAGGAAGCCTCCGTCTTCCGCAAGCTCACGGTCGAGCAGAACGTGCGCGCCGTGCTGGAGTTGCAGACCGATGACGCTGGCAAGCCCTTGACGGCAACCGTACTCAACGAGCGCCTCGACGCCCTGCTGCAGGACCTGCGCGTGGACCACCTGCGTGACTCGCCCGCACCGGCGCTGTCCGGCGGTGAGCGCCGGCGTGTCGAGATTGCCCGCGCGCTGGCCACGCAGCCACGCTTCATCCTGCTGGACGAACCGTTTGCCGGCATCGACCCGATTGCGGTGATCGAGATCCAGCGCATCATCGGTTTCCTCAAGTCGCGCGGTATCGGCGTGCTGATCACCGACCACAACGTGCGTGAAACCCTGGGCATCTGCGACCACGCCTTCATCATCAGCGACGGTCAGGTGCTGGCCACCGGCACGCCGTCCGAAATCGTCAACAACGCCGATGTGCGCCGGGTCTACCTCGGTGAGCACTTCAAGATGTAGCTATGTGGCCCCCACGTTCGCTCACTGCGTGTAGCTCTCTGCCCCCCGAGGGTGCGTATTTTTTCTTGGGGCGGCCCGGCGAAAAAATGGCTCCCCCCCATCGTCGCTCACTGCGTGTAGCTCCCTCCCCCCTGCAGGGGGCGGCGCCCGCGCCCCGGCAAAGCCGGTTGCGCGGCCCCCGCTGGCCAGCAGATTACGAGCACGCGCCGGCCGCCGCGCCGGGCCGCCCCAAGCAAGGCCAGCCCCCTCGGGGGGCAGGGAACCACACGCAGTGGGGAGCGTGGGGGCTTTAGCTTTATGAAGCAGGGTCTCTCCCTCCGCGTCTCGCAGCATCTGGCGCTCACGCCGCAGCTGCAGCAGTCGATCCGCCTGTTGCAGCTCTCGACGCTGGAGCTGAGCCAGGAGGTCGAGCAGATGCTCGACGAGAACCCGTTCCTGGAAGTCTCTGAAGAAGCCGCGCCGCGCGAGGACTTTGGCCTGGGACAGACCGATACGCCGGTCAGCCAGGAAACCCGTGAGTTCGAATCTGCTACGGAATCGATAGCTGGTGACGCAGATGGGGCGGGGTCTACAGCCACAAATGATGCCGAACCCAGCAGCGAAGCCAAGCTGGAGGAAAGCTGGGAAGGCGACGGCAGCGTGGACACCGCGCCCGACGACAACGAGTGGGGCGGTGACGCCACGCCGCGCAAGAACAACAACGACGACAGCGACGTCGATGCCACCGAGCTGGCGCGCAGCCAGGAGTCGCTGCAGGAGCACCTTCACCGGCAGGCGCTGTCGCTGCGCTTGAGCCCCGAAGGCAAGGCCGCCCTGCATTTCCTGATCGAATCGCTCAACGACGACGGTTACCTCGAAGACAGCCTGGCGTCACTCGCTGCGGGTCTGGCCGGCGACGACATCGAGGAACTGGAGGCGGTGGAGCATGAATTTGCCGTGGCGCTCAAGCTGCTGCACCACATGGAGCCGGCCGGCGTGGGCGCGCGCAACCTGGCCGAGTGCCTGAGCCTGCAACTGCTCGACTGCCGCAATTGCGACGAAACCCGCGCCGCCATCGCCATGTGCCAGCAGCCGATGGAGTTGCTGGCCAAGCGCGATGTCAAACGGCTGGCGCAGCTTTGCGGTTTTCCAGATGCGGTGATCAAGGGCGCGATTGCACTGATTGGCCGGCTGGACCCGAAACCGGGCCGGCGCTTTGTCAATGTGGAGCGCAACCTGGTGGTGCCCGATGTGCTGGTGGTCAAGTCCGGCCGCGGCTTCAAGGTCTCGCTCAACAGCGACGTGATGCCGCGTTTGCGCGTGCACGACATCTACGCCAACGCGCTCAAGCAGAACAAGGGCCAGGGCGGCGCGGCGCTGCAGCAGCGGCTGCAGGAGGCGCGCTGGTTCATCAAGAACATCCAGCAGCGCTTCGACACCATCCTGCGCGTGAGCAGCGCGATTGTCGAGCGCCAGAAAAACTTCTTCACCCATGGCGAACTCGCCATGCGCCCGCTGGTGCTGCGTGAAATCGCTGACGAACTGGGCCTGCATGAATCGACCATCTCGCGCGTGACCACGGCCAAATACATGAGCACGCCTTTCGGCACCTTCGAGCTGAAGTACTTCTTCGGCTCGGCGCTGGGCACCGAGACCGGCGGCAATGCGTCCAGCACCGCAGTGCGCGCGCTGATCAAGCAGTTTGTCGCGTCCGAAAGCCTGAAGAAACCGCTGAGCGACAACCAGATTTCCGAAATGCTCAAGGAACAAGGCATCGAGTGCGCGCGCCGCACCGTCGCCAAATACCGCGAGGCGTTGCGCATTGCACCCGCCAACTTACGGAAGTCGCTTTAACACCCACACGTCCATATCCGTTCGCGTTGAGCCTGGCCTGTCCTGAGCTTGTCGAAGGGTCGAAACGCCTGCGGCTCTGGCGGTGGCTATAGCCTTCGACAGGCTCAGGCCGAACGGAATGTCTTGATCATGCGAGCAGAAAATTCATCATGAACCAGCTTCAATTATTTTTACCTTGCGCCGCCGGCGTCGAAGAGCTGCTGGCCGCCGAGGTCAAACACATCACCGGCAACAGCGGCAAAGCCTGGCGCGCCGGTGTGCAGGTGTCCGGCTCCTGGCGCGATGCGCTACAGCTGAACCTGCACAGCCGTCTGGCCCAGCGTGTGCTGATCGAGCTGCAGCACAACAGCTACCGCAGCGAGCAGGACCTGTACAACGCCGCCGCCGCCGTGGCTTGGGAAATCTGGTTCACGCCCAAGCAAACCTTCAAGGTCGAAATCACCGCGCAGCACAGCCCGCTGACCAGCCTGAATTTCGCTGCGCTGAAAATCAAGGACGCGGTGGCCGACCGTTTCCGCCACAAGTTCCAGGATGTGCGGCCCAGCGTCGATACGCGCTGGCCCGACGTGCGCATTTATGTGCACCTGACCACCGATACCGTCACCATTTACATCGACACCTCGGGCGAGCCGCTGTTCAAGCGCGGCTGGCGCGAGGACAAGGGCGACGC
>CBFGNA010000211.1:0-5120 GCA_965650045.1 uncultured Polaromonas sp. | reverse complement strand
AGCGCTTCCAGGCTTTTGAGCTTGCCGGATGCCGCAGCGGCGCTGGCGTCCATGTTGTCTTCGTCCAGTCCGGCCATGTCGGCCGCGTGTTCCACGTGGGTCGGAAAGTACGGCCGGTCACCCAGGTGCCGGCCACCGCGCACCATGGCCAGGTTCACGCAGGCCTTGCCGCCAAAAACCTTCACAGCCAGGATGTCCACATCCTTGTCGCCGCCGATTTCCATGGACTGCTGGTGCAGCACCTTGGACAGCGCCGACATCTGGTTGCGCAGTTCGGCCGCCTGCTCGAACTCCAGCTTTTCCGCGTGGCCGCGCATCTGCTTTTCAAGCTCGGTCAGGATGTCTTCGGCCTGGCCCTGCAAAAACCGCTCGGCATTGGCGACATCGAGAGCGTACTGCTCTGGCGTGACATGGCCCACGCAGGGCGCCGAGCAGCGCTTGATCTGGTACAGCAGGCAGGGCCGCGTGCGGTTGTTGAAGACGGTGTCTTCGCAGGTGCGCAGCTTGAACACCTTTTGCAGCAGCAAAATCGTTTCCTTGACCGCCCAGGCGCTGGGATAAGGCCCGAAGTAGCTGTGCTTTTTTTCCACCGCGCCGCGGTAGTAGGCCACGCGGGGAAAGGTGTGGGACGCCAGCTTGAGATAGGGGTAACTCTTGTCGTCGCGGAACAGGATGTTGAACTTCGGATTCAACGTCTTGATCAGGTTGTTTTCCAGCAGCAGCGCTTCGGCCTCGGACCGCACCACCGTGGTCTCCATGCGCGCGATCTTCGTGACCATGTGGCCGATGCGCGTGCCGCCATGGTTTTTCTGGAAGTAGGTGGAAACGCGTTTTTTCAGGTCGCGCGCCTTGCCAACGTAAAGCACACCGCCTTCGGCATCGAAATAGCGGTACACGCCCGGCATGGCCGGCAGGGCGGCGACTTCGCTGAGCAACTGGGGATCAAATTCGTGGGGAACGGTCATGGTGAGGTCGGAAGTAACCGTATTGTGGACAATCCGGGCATGGATCGCAGCCGGCAGTGGGACATATTTTGCAAAGTCATCGACAACCATGGCGACATTGGTGTCTGCTGGCGCCTGAGTGCCGACCTGGCGGCGCGCGGGCAGCAGGTGCGGCTGTGGGTCGATGACGCATCCGCGCTGGCGTGGATGGCGCCCCGCGGGCAAAGCGGCGTGACCGTGCTCCCCTGGACCGAGCCCCTGGGCATGAACCTGATGCGCCTGGACAGCGCACCGTGCGAGGTGCTGGTGGAAGCCTTCGGTTGCGAGATTGCTCCTGAATTCATAGCTGCCTGCGCAGCACAGACGGGGGCTGGAGGCCCAAAACCCGTATGGATCAACCTGGAATACCTGTCTGCGGAACCGTATGTGGCGCGTTGCCACGCCCTGCCCTCGCTGGTGCAACGCGGGCCGGCGGCGGGCTGGACCAAATGGTTTTTTTACCCCGGCTTCACGGCCGCAACAGGCGGCCTGCTGCGCGAACCGGCACTGGCGCAGCTGCAGGCGGATTTCGACCGCAGCGCCTGGCTGGCCACTCACCACATCACCGGAGCCGGCGAGCAACTGGTGAGCCTGTTCTGTTACGAGCCGCCCGCCCTTGCCGGCTTGCTGGCAGGGTTTGAGCAATCCGGCCTGGACGGCCAGCCGGTGCGCCTGCTGGTGGCCGCCGGGCGCGCCACGGCCGCCGTGCAAGCCGTGATGAATGATAAAAATCGGCTCCAGCCCTTTACTGACAAGCGCGGGCTGCTATCAATTTCATACCTTCCCCTGCTGGAGCAGACCGATTTTGATCACCTGCTCTGGGCCTGCGACCTCAACTTCGTGCGCGGCGAAGACTCCGTGGTGAGGGCGCTGTGGGCCGGCAAGCCCTTTGTCTGGCACATCTACCCGCAGGACGACGACGCCCACCAGGCCAAGCTGCAGGCGTTTTTGGACATGCTGGAGGCGCCCGCATCCCTGCGCACTTTTCACGAAGTCTGGAACGGCGGGAACCTGCCGCTGGCAGCGCCGGACCTGCCGGCGTGGGCGGACTGTGCAGCCACGGCCCGCGAGCGTCTGATGGCTGAGCCAAACCTCAGCACCCGCCTGCTCGGGTTTGTGGCAAAAAAAAGCTAAAATCAAGGGCTTTGCGGAGAGTCCCGACCGGGCCGGCCGCACAACCTGCCGCCGGACCAGCGCCTTGAATCCGCGTTCTGCGGCCTAGCCTCAAGTAAGAACTGTTATGAAAATCGCTCAAGAAATACGCGCTGGCAACGTCATCATGCACGGCAAGGACCCGATGGTGGTGCTCAAGACTGAATACAGCCGCGGTGGGCGCAATTCCGCCACCGTGCGCATGAAACTCAAAAGCCTGGTGGCCAACTTCAACACCGAGCAGGTGTTCAAGGCCGACGACAAGATCGACCAGGTCATCCTCGACAAGAAGGACTGCACCTACTCCTACTTCGCCGACCCGCTCTACGTCTGCATGGATGCCGACTACAACCAGTACGAAGTCGAAGCCGAGAACATGGGCGACTCGCTGAACTACCTGCAGGACGGCATGGAACTCGAAGTCGTGTTCTACGACGGCAAGGCCATCTCGGTCGAGCTGCCGACCAGCGTGCAGCGCGAGATCACCTGGACCGAGCCGGCCGTCAAGGGCGACACCTCCGGCAAGGTGCTCAAACCCGCCAAGCTGGCCACCGGGTTCGAGATCGGCGTGCCGATTTTTGTGGCCCAGGGCGACCTGGTCGAGATCGACACACGCACCGGCGAATACCGCAAACGCGTCTGAGGCTGACCGCCCCTCCGCGGCATTCTGGCAAAGGCTCCTGACGGAGCCTTTTTGCATCCCGAAACCTTTCAAGGCGACGCATGGAACAAACCGACGATTTATCTGCCAGACGGCTTGCAGACGCATGGGCAGAACTGCAGGCCCACGCCGACGGCGGCATGGCCCTTCAGGCCGATGCCTACCGGCTGGCCTTCGCCGACCCGGAGTTCCTGCTGCGGCGCGAAACCCGCGGCATCCGCTTCCAGCTGGAGATGCTCAAGCCGGACATGGAGCAGCAGGCCCAGGGCATTGAAAACACCATCGTGGTCTTCGGCAGCGCACGTTTCCCGGCACCGGAGCAGGCCCAGGAGGCCTTGAAGCTGGCCCGCGAAAGCGGCGATGCCCAGGCCCTGGCGCTGGCCGAACGCCACGTACGCAACGCCGCCTTCTATGACCAGGCGCGACTGTTCGGACGCCTGGTGGCGGCGCACAGCAAGCAGCGGCCGGCTGCCGAGCAACTGTTCATTTGCACCGGCGGCGGGCCCGGCATCATGGAAGCAGCCAACCGCGGCGCGCACGAAATGGGTGTGCCCACCGTGGGCCTCAACATCGCGCTGCCGCACGAGCAAAGCTCCAACCCCTATGTCACGCCGTCGCTGAGCTTCAAGTTCCACTACTTTGCGCTGCGCAAGATGCACTTCATGATGCGCGCCAAGGCGCTGGTGGCGTTTCCGGGCGGCTTTGGCACGCTCGACGAGCTGTTCGAGGTCATCACCCTGGTGCAGACCCGCAAGGCCAAACCCGTGCCCATCATCCTGTTCGGTTCGGACTACTGGAAGCGCCTGCTGAACTTCGATGTGCTGATCGATGAAGGCGCCATCTCGCGCGAGGACCTCAAGCTTTTCGAATACGTCGATGATCCGCAGGTGGCCTGGGACGCCATCAAAACCTTTTACAAGCTCTGAACAGGGTCCCACGTTCGCTGGTTTTGCGTAGCGCTCTGCCCCTCTTGGGGCGTTCCAGGTCTCGGGTCAGTGAGGCGTCTCGGCCCTGTCCTTGAGCAGCCACGCGGCACGCGCACCGGTGCCGACGACCGCGCCAGTGGCCCAGAACACGCCGGCGATCCCGATCACCGCGCCCAGCGTGCCGAAAAGCATGGGCATCACCACACTCGACGCGTTGATGGTCATCAAACGCAGGCCCAGCGCCTCGCCATGGCGGGCGTCGGGTGTGATCTGGTGCAGCATGCTCATGATCATCGGTTGTACCGTGCCGAGCGTAAAACCCAGCAGCACCGAACACACACCCATGCCCAGCGCCGTGCCCATGAAGGGATAGACGCCAAACAGCACGGCGGTCATCAGCATCGCGCCCACCAGCACACGCCACTCGCGCAGGTGCGCGGCCAGCAGCGGCATCACCATGCGGATGGCGGCGGCGGCCACGGCAAAGGCCCCGAGGATGGAGCCGATCACCGACGCACTGATGCCTTTTTCAAACCCCAGCACCGGCACCACAAAGGTGTGCACGTCCCAGCACGAAGATAAAAACCAGTTCACAAGCAGCAGGCGCCGAAAGGTCGCCTCGCGCAGCAGGTCCCAGGCCTTGCGTAGGAGATCGAGACGCCCGGAGACGGGCAGATCCGCGCGCTCATCCTCGACGGACGCCTCACCGTCGGCGAGCGTCTGCCGAGCGAGCGCGCCCTCGCCCTGGAACTGCACCGCTCGCGCTCGACGATCACCCGTGCGTACGGGGTGCTCGAGAACGACGGCTATGTCTCGCGGCTGCATGGCGGGAGCACGCGCGTCACGCTCCCCCACGCCGATACGAGGATGGCAGCGGACGACGACGAGAGCGCGATCGACCTCTCGATCGCTTCCATGGATTCCACGCCCGGCCTCTACGACGCCACGGTGCGTTCCCTGCCTCGCCTCGCAGCGATGCGCGGCACCAGCGGATACTCGCTGCGCGGTCTGCCCGAGCTGCGCGAAGCCGTGGCCCAGCGGTTCACCGACCGGGGAGCGGTGACCACGCCCGACGAGATCATGATCACGTCCGGCGCGCTGAACGCCCTGAATCTCGTACTCGCCACGATCGGCCGCCGGGGCGAACGTGCTCTGGTCGAGCAACCGACTTTCCCGCACGCCCTCGAGGCGATCGCCCGGCACGGCTACCGCCCGGTGCCGACGCCGGTCGATGTCGGCGGATGGGACCCGCGGCACCTGAGCGAGACACTGCTGCGCGCCCGCCCGCACGTGGCGTACCTGATCCCGGACTTCCACAATCCGACCGGCGCCACGATGCCCGATGCCGAACGCTCTCGGCTCGTCCACGCTGGCCTCACCCTGGTGGCCGCGTGGATC
>CBFGNA010000210.1:0-5137 GCA_965650045.1 uncultured Polaromonas sp. | reverse complement strand
ACTGCTGGTGGAAAGCCTGATGCTGGCGGTGGGCGGCGCCCTGTTGGGGAGCGTGCTGGCGTGGGCGGGCACGCACGCACTGGTGGCCTACATTCCCGATGGAGCAATTCCGCGCGAGGCGGAAATCGGGCTGGACTGGACGGTGAACCTGGCGCACGCACGCGCGCGGGTCGGTGATCGCATGGCGCTGCAGGGCAACCTCGACCCGAACGTGTTATTTGCCCCGGCGGAGCAGATCGAAAAAGAAGTGGCCGCCGTGCTGGACAGTTTCGGCCAGCCGCATGCGGACCTCCAGAGCCAGGGCCCGACCCACATCTTCAACCTCGGCCACGGCATCAGCCAGCACACCCCGCCCGAGAGTGTGGAGGTGCTGGTGCGCGCCGTGCACACCTATTCCCGCAGGATGCGGACCGGCACGCCGCATTGAGTGAATTTCGGCCACTGGTAGCACAAAACCGGGCGCCGGGGGCAAGACTTATTCACAAAATTCGTGCTGCGGTGCGACATGACCGGGGTCAAGAAGGCGGTTGCGCTATCAAACCCATAGCGCCGCTAAGTGCTTGATTCATATAGCTTCTTTAAAATGCTTTTTTTGCGGGCAATTTAAGAAAAGCCTTGATTTACAAGGCTTGGGCAGGCCCTGACGCAATCTATCAACAAAGTTATCCACAGAAACTCTGGATCAGCTTCAAAGTAGTTTGAAATCAAGTACTTACGGCGTTTTCCGAAAATGTATCTCAGCACTTACGCCTTTTTACGTAATCGCCCGCGCCAGTGTCCATGACCTGTTGGCTCGGCATTGTGGTGGCGACCCCGGCGCACAGCCAAGTGGCCGGTGCGTTGACCTATGCCAGCGACCTTCCCCTGCAACCCGGCACCCTGGTGCGGGTGCCGCTGGGAAAACGCGAGGTGCTGGGCGTGGTCTGGGAGCTCTTGCCGGACCGCGGTGACCTGCCGCTGTCGCAGGCGCGAAGCGTGCTGGGCGCGCTGGACGGCCTGGCGCCGCTGTCGGCCACCTGGCGCCGGCTGGTGGCCTTTACCGCCGCTTATTACCAGCGCTCGATTGGCGAGGTGGCGCTGGCTGCGCTGCCGCCGCAATTGCGCGAACTGAGCACCGTACAGCTGGCGCGCCGGCTGAAGCGGCCGGCAGCCCTTGCGCCGGGCATACCAGATACTACTGATTTGATAGCGCTCAGCGCAGAGCAGGCAAGGGCTATCGCCGAATTTGATGCCGATACGCGACCCGCCCTGCTGTTTGGCGCGACGGGCAGCGGGAAAACCGAGGTGTACCTGCGCGCAGCCGCCCGGGTGCTGGCGCAGGACCCGGATGCCCAGGTGCTGGTGATGGTGCCCGAAATCAACCTGACGCCGCAGTTGCAATCGCGTTTCGAAGAACGCTTCGCCCACCTCGGCAAGGCACAGGTGGTGGCGCTGCACAGCGGCCTGACGCCGGCGCAACGGCTCAAGAGCTGGCTGGCGGCCCACGCCGGCCAGGCCAGGCTGGTGCTGGGCACCCGCATGGCGATTTTTGCGTCCCTGCCCCGGCTGCGCCTGATCGTTGTTGATGAGGAGCACGACCCGAGCTACAAGCAGCAGGAAGGCGCGCGGTATTCGGCGCGGGACCTGGCGGTGTACCGCGCGATGATCGAAAGCGCTCCCTCAGACTCAGGTGACCCGGCGACCGCGGTGAACAACGCCGAACCCAAGGCGGCCAGCGCCGATGGGCCATGCCGGGTTTTGCTGGGCTCGGCCACCCCGTCGCTGGAAAGCTGGCAGGCCACGGTCACAGGCCGCTACCAGCGCCTGACCATGAGCGAACGCATAGGCGCCAGCGAACTGCACGGCAGCTTGCCCCAGGTGCGCGTGGTGGACATGAACCACCAGCCCAGACACTGCACGATTGCGCCGCCGCTGCTGGACGCCATGGCCCAGCGCATCGCCCGCGGCGAGCAATCGCTGATTTTCCTGAACCGGCGCGGTTATGCCCCGGTGCTGGCCTGCCACGACTGCGGCTGGAAAAGCGAGTGCCCGCACTGCAGCGCCTTTCGCGTTTTCCACAAGATGGACCGCACCTTGCGCTGCCACCATTGCGGCTTCACCGAACGGGTGCCGCGCGCCTGCCCGGCCTGCGGCAACATCGACATTGCGCCGCTGGGCAAAGGCACGGAACGCCTGGAAGAACACATCGCCGAACTACTGGCGGGCGTCACACGACCGGACGGCAGCGCCTTGCGCATCGCCCGCATCGACGCCGACACCACCCGCCTGAAGGGCGCGCTCGAATCGCAGCTGGCCAGCGTGCATGCGCGCGAAGTCGATGTGCTGGTCGGCACGCAGATGATCGCCAAGGGCCACGACTTCCGCCACATCACGCTGGTCGCGGCCATCAACCCGGACGGTGCCCTGTTCTCCAGCGACTTCCGGGCGCCCGAGCGCCTGTTCGGCCTGTTGATGCAGGCCGCAGGGCGCGCCGGCCGCGATGCCGAACGCGGTGAAGCCAGCGAGATGTGGGTGCAGACCTTTCATCCCCAGCACCCGCTGTTTGCGGCGCTGAAAAAACACGACTACCCGGCCTTTGCGACGCAGGAGCTGCAGGAGCGCGAAGCCGCCGGCATGGCGCCCTTCGGCTTTTCGGCGCTGGTGCGTGCGGAGGCGCGGGAACAAGCGGTGGCCCAAGGTTTCCTCAACGCCGCCGCCGCTGCGGCGCAAGCCCAGGCGCTGCCCGGCGGGGAGGCCGTGACGCCCTACCCGGCCGTGCCCATGACGATCCAGCGCGTGGCCAACATCGAACGCGCGCAGATGCTGGTCGAAAGCCCGTCACGGGCAGCGCTGCAGCGTTTCCTGGCCGCCTGGCAGCCGCTGCTGCACCAGACCCGGCAACAGGGCGACTTCAAAAGCCTGATCCGCTGGGCCATCGACGTGGATCCGCTGGCCATCTAGGCCACGGGTCCCGCCTGCCGCGGCTTATTGCAGCTTGATGTTGGCCGAGGTGATGACGCGCTTCCAGCGGTCGATGTCTTTGAGGTACATCTCGGTGAAGCGGGCGCGCGGCAGCGGCGCAATCTGCGCGCCGGCCTTGGCCATGCGCTCACGCATGGCCGGGTCTTCCAGCAGCTTGAGCACGCTGGCGCCTACCGTTTCGGCCACATCGGCCGGGGTGCTGGCAGGCATGAAGACGCCCTGCCACAGGGTCATTTCATAGTCCTTCACGCCGGCTTCCTGCATGGTCGGCAGCTCGGGCGCACCGGCATAACGCGACGCGCCGGTGACGGCCAGCGCATGGAGCTTGCCGCCCTTGTACTGCGGAAGGCCCACCGGCATGCCGGCGAAATAAAAGTCCAGCTGGCCGCCCATCAGGTCGGTGGCGGCAAGCGAGCCGCTCTTGTAGGGCACGTGCACGGCCTGCACGCCGGTCAGCGCCTTGAACAGCTCACCGGCCATGTGGTCGGAGTTGCCGATGCCCGATGAGCCGAAGTTCAGCTTGCCCGGCTTGTCCTTGGCCAGCGCAATCAGTTCGGCCACGCTTTTGACCGGGGAGGCTGTGTTGGTCACCAGAATGTGCGGTGTGGCCGTGACGGCGACAGCGGGAATCAGGTCTTTCTGGCCATTGAAGGGCAAGGCCGGATTCGACGCCACACTGATGGCCAGGCCGTTTTGTGCAAACAGGATGGTGTAGCCATCACCGGGGCTTTTGGCGACGATGTCGGCGGCAATGTTGCCGGCGGCGCCCGGGCGGTTTTCCACCACCACCGGCTGCTTCCACATCTCGGCCAGGCCCTGGGCCACGATGCGGCCGATGATGTCGGTCGAGCTGCCGGGGCCATAACCGATGACCATCTTGACCATTTTCTCGGGATAGGCGGCCGCTGCACTGGTGCCGGCGGCGGTGGCCATGGCCAGGGTCAGGGCCAAAAGCGCCAGACGTCGTGTCGGGCGGCGTGTTTCAGGGGTCGGGAAGGTCATGTCTTTGTCTCCGGTTTTTAGGAAAGATGGGAGCCATTGGTGCGCGTCACGCTGCGCAGCTCCATGCTGAAAGTGAAGCGGTTTTCAATGTGCCGCGTCACCGTGACTTCGAAAGGATCGCCCTTGCCGTCGAAATAACGCCGGACGATGACCAGGCTGGGCGTTCCCTCTGGCACTTCCAGGTAGCTGGCATGGTCCGGGGACAGCGCCGCGGCGGAAATCTCGACTTCGGCGCGTTCGATGCCCACGCCGAAATGCCGTTCGATCTGCTCGAACACCATTTCCTTCTCGTGGTTCTTGAGCTTCGTGACCCTGGCGAACTTGCCCAGGATGTAAATGTCGGTCCAGGCCATGGGCAGGCCCGAATGTTCATCCCGGCGGATCGCGCCAATCTGGTACCACGAGGCGCCCAGCGGCGCCTTCAGCGTTCGCTGCAGCGACAGGTCGCATTCCACATAACGCTCGAACTTGTTGTCGCGCACGGTGTTGCTGGGATAACGCAACACGTCACGCAAGGTGTTGAAGTCCTGGCTGTAGACGCGCGGCCGGGTGCAGGAGATGACCTTGGCGGCCGCCCCCTGGCGCAGCTCGATGAAACCGCGCTCATGCAGGGTCTTGAGCGCGTGGCGCAGCGTGTGGCGGCCGACCTGGGCTTCCTCTGCCAGGACTTTTTCGGAAGGCAGCGAGCTGCCGACCGGCCACTCACCCGCGCGAATGCGCCGGATCAGCGACTCGGCGAGACGGCCGTGCAGCGTTTTGGGCTGCGCGGGCACCTCTGCCGGCCCGGCGCTTTCGGTCTCAGGAAAGGCCATACATTTTCTTGCCGGCCACCGGCATCCGCGCCGTCAGGATATCGCCCGACATCGACTCGGTGATGTAAAGGGTCTTGCCGTCTTCGCCGCCGAAGCACAGGTTGGCCAGGTGATGGTGGTGCTTGTTTTCCGAGTACACCAGGTGTGTGGGCAGCATGTTGTTGTCAAAGCGCCAGATCCCCACGCCCAGGTGGCAGACCAGCAGGCCGTTTTCAGAGTCCATCTCGATGCCGTCCGGGCCGGCGGCGCCACCCGACAGCTGGATCGCCACGCCGGTCTTGGAGACGTTGCCGTCGGCCATCAGCGGCAGGCGCCAGATCTGCTGCGATCGCGTGGCCGCGACGAACACGGGTTTTTCCTGC
>CBFGNA010000209.1:0-5145 GCA_965650045.1 uncultured Polaromonas sp. | reverse complement strand
GGTCTTCGTGCCTAGCCGGGTTGATAAGAAAAAAGTGCCTCCAGCCCTTATCGGGCGGGCGTGAACAGCTATAAAAAAGTGAGTAGATGACGGCTAGGCGGGCGTGCTGCTCTGGTTCGGAATGCCCTCTATGGGCGCTTCATCCGTGCCGATCGTGGTTCGTGTGAAGGACTCCACCTGCTTGCGCGCCGCCTCGGGGTCGCGCAGCCAGTCGGTGTAGAAGCTGAAGGGGCATGCGGCCACGCCCTTGTCGCCGTCGCCCGAGTTGATCATGCCGGTGTAGCCGCGGTGCAGCAGCTTGAACAAGTGGTTCTCCGATTGCCCATTGCGGCGGAAGTCGCGGATCAGGTGTTTGGACAGGGCTGCGTACTGGATGCCCATGTCCTCCTCGCCGCATTCGCCCAGGGTCCGTCCGTCAAAGCCGATGATGGCCGAGTGGCCGAAGTAGGAATACACCCCGTCAAAGCCGGCCGCGTTGGCCACCGCCACATAGGTGTTGTTGGCAAAGGCCATGGCCTTGCTGATCAGGATCTGCTGCTCCTTGGCCGGGTACATATAACCCTGGCAGCGCACGATCAGTTCGGCGCCTTTCATCGCGCAGTCGCGCCAGATTTCCGGGTAGTTGCCGTCGTCGCAGATGATCAGGCTGACCTTCAGGCCCTTGGGCCCGTCGCTGACATAAGTGCAGTCGCCCGGGTACCAGCCTTCGATCGGCACCCAGGGCATGATCTTGCGGTACTTCTGCACGATCTCGCCCTGGTCGTTCATCAGGATCAGCGTGTTGTAGGGCGCCTTGTGCGGATGCTGTTCGTGGCGCTCACCGGTGATGGAGAACACCCCCCAGACTTTGGCCTCACGGCAGGCGGCGGCAAACACATCGGTCTCGGCGCCGGGAATGGTGGCAGCGGTTTCATACATCTCGCCCGCGTCGTACATGATGCCGTGGGTGCTGTACTCCGGGAAGATCACCAGGTCCAGGCCGGGCAGGCCCTTCTTCATGCCGACCACCATGCGCGCGATGTTGCGCACGTTGTCCATCACCTCGGCATGGGTGTGCAGGCGCGGCATCTTGTAGTTGACCACCGCCACGCCGACGGTGTCCTTGCTGCTGGAAATATCGCCGTGAACCATGTTGTGCTCCTCTAGTGGCTGATCATCCAGGGCCGCTTGCTGGGGAAAGCCTTGTTGCCGTTGGGGGCGGTCACCGTGGCGCCGCGTTTGCCCGTCGAACAACAACCGCAGCCGGCCGGATGTTTGAGCCGCGCGTAGCTGCCCGAGCTTTTCGGTTCGTGGCGTGCGCGCTCGTTGGTGGCCATGGCGCGGCGGGTGCCGCCCTCCATCAGGGCCAGCGCAGGTGCGCTGGCGATGATGCGCGGTGCCACGCCGCCGCAGGACGGGCAGGCCGCGTCCTGGTTGCGCATGGATACCGAGCGCAGTGCGTCGAAGCTGCCGCACTGCCCGCAGTGGTAGTCATAGGTCGGCATGGCGGGCCGCCTATTTCAGGTCGTGCGACAGCGGCATGTCGATCTTGCCGTCGATGTGCTTGATCGGACCCGCTGCGTTGGGGTTGATGTCGAAGTCGAAAATCTGCGTGGGAAGCCACAGCGTGGCGCAGGCGTTGGGCACATCGACCACACCGCTGATGTGGCCCTGCACCGGCGCCGTGCCGAGGATGGAATAGGCCTGGGCGCCCGAGTAGCCGAACTTCTTGAGGTACTCGATGGCGTTCAGGCAGGCCTGGCGGTAGGCCACGTTGACGTCGAGGTAATACTGCTTGCCGGCCTCGTCGACCGAGATGCCTTCGAAGATCAGGTAGTCGTTGTAGGCCGGCGTGATCACGCTGGGCTTGAAGATCGGGTTCTTGATGCCGTACTTGGCCATGCCGCCCTTGATCAGCGTGACCTTCATGTGCACCCAGCCGGCCATCTCGATGGCACCGCAAAAAGTGATTTCGCCGTCGCCCTGGCTGAAGTGCAGGTCACCGACCGACAGGCCGGCGCCGTCCACATAGACCGGGAAAAACACCTTGGAGCCGCGCGACAAGTCCTTGATGTCGCAGTTGCCGCCGTGCTCGCGCGGCGGCACGGTGCGTGCGCCTTCGGCGGCCGCCTTGGCTTTGGCCTCGCCCTTCATCTTGCCCATGTGGGCGGTGCCGGGGGAGGGCGGATTCGCCAGGCCACCGGTCGGGTTGGTGTCGATCAGTTGCTGCTCGCGTTCGTTCCACAGGTCCAGCATCTTTTTATCGGGCAGGCAGCCAATCAGGCCGGGGTGGATCAGGCCGGCGAAGTTGACGCCGGGAATGTGGCGCGAGCTGGTGAACATGCCCTTGAAGTCCCAGATCGACTTCTGCGCCTCAGGGAAATGTTCGGTCAGGAAACCGCCGCCATTTTTCTTGGAGAAAAAGCCGTTGAAGCCCCACAGGCTATCCGGCTTGGCGCCGATGTCCAGCAGGTCCACCACCAGCAGGTCGCCGGGTTCGGCGCCCTTGACGCCGACCGGGCCCGACAGGTAGTGCACCGTCGTCAGGTCGATGTCGCGCACATCGTCGGCGCTGTCGTTGTTCTTGATGAAGCCACCGGTCCAGTCAAAGGTTTCCAGGATGAAGTCGTCGCCCGGGTTGACCCAGCAGGCCATGGGGATGTCCGGGTGCCAGCGGTTGTGGATGTTCTCGTTTTCGGTGGGGGACTTGCTCAGGTCAACCTTGATCAGGGTATCGGTCATGCTCTTGCTCCTGGAGGGGTGGTGATAAAGACGGAATTCAGACGGAAAGAAACTGCTTGATGCGCGCGGTGTCGGTGGCGGCGCGTGTGCTTTCGTGCACCAGCTGCCCGCCTTCGATGACGAAGAGGCGGTCCGCCACGTCCATCGCAAAACTCAGCACCTGCTCCGACACGATGATGGTGATCTCGCGCATCTTGCGGATCTCGTTGAGCGCCCGCGCGATGTCCTTGATGATGGACGGCTGGATACCTTCGGTCGGCTCATCGAGCAGCAGCACCTTGGGGTTGGTCACCAGCGCGCGCGCAATCGCGAGCTGCTGCTGCTGGCCGCCCGACAGGTTGCCACCCTTGCGGCCGCGCATGTCGAACAGCACCGGGAACAGCGCGTAAATTTCTTCGGGCACCTGTTTGTGGCGCACGTTCTCCAGCCCGGTCTGGATGTTTTCCAGCACCGTCAGGGTCGGGAAAATCATGCGGCCCTGGGGCACATAGGCCACACCCTTGGCCACGCGCCGGTAACTCTCGTCTTTCGAGATGTCCTGGCCGTCCACTTCGATGGTCCCTGACTTGAGCGGCAGGATGCCGATCAGCGACTTGAACAAGGTGGTCTTGCCCATGCCGTTGCGACCCATGATGGCGACGGTCTCGTTTTTCTTGGCAGAAAAGCTGATGCCGTGCAGCGCTTCGCTCTGGCCATAGCTGACATGGAGGTTGTTGACGTTGAGCATGGTGTTCTCCTTGGTGCTGCGGCTTAATGGCCCAGGTACACGTCGATCACGCGCGGATCGGCCTGCACTTTCTCCATCGATCCCTCGGCCAGGATCTTTCCCTGGTGCATGACGGTCACCTTGTCGGCGATGCGCTTGACGAACTCCATGTCGTGTTCGATGACGATCATGGCGCGGCCCTTGCAGATGCGCTGCAGCAGCTCGGCCGTCAGTTCGCGCTCACGCACGCTCATGCCGGCAATCGGCTCGTCCAGCATCAGCAGTTCGGGGTCCTGCATTAGCAACATGCCGATCTCCAGCCATTGCTTCTGCCCGTGCGACAGCAGGCCGGCCTCGGTGTCGAGCTGGGTTTCCAGCCCGATCTCGGCGGCCACTGCCTGAACCTGGGCCTTCACCTCCTCGCTGCGCTTGAAGAACAGCGCCCCGAACACGCCGCGCCCGCGCGGGAAGGACACCTCCAGGTTCTGGAACACGCTGAGGTTTTCGTAGATCGACGGCGTCTGGAACTTGCGGCCTATGCCCGACCGCACGATCTGGTACTCGGGCAGCCGGGTCATCTCTTCGTTCTTGAACTTGATGCGGCCGGCACTGGCGCGGGTCTTGCCGCAGATCAGGTCCAGCAGGGTGGTCTTGCCGGCACCGTTGGGGCCGATGATCACGCGCAGCTCGTTCTGGTCCACGTACAGGTTCAGGCTGTCGATGGCCTTGAAACCGTCGAAGGACACGGTGAGGTCTTCCACCGCGAGGACAAAATCAGTGTTGCTCATGTTTGTGCTCCCGGTTTTATGTTTGCTGGCCACTCAGGCCGGCGGGCAGGGTGGGCGATTCGCTGCTGGCCGCGGGAGCCGCAGCGGCAGCGGCGGCCGCTGGCGCCGACGGCGGGGCGCTTGCCGGCGCCTTGTTGTTGGCCAGGCGTTTTGCCAGCCAGGGCTTGACGCGGTTGTTGTAGACGCCGGCCAGACCGTCGGGAAAGGCCAGCACCACGCCCAGGAACATGCCGGCCATCAGGAACAGCCAGAGGTCGGGGAAACTTTCCGAGAAATAGGTTTTGCCGAAATTGACCAGCAGCGCGCCGTACACCGCGCCGACCAGCGACATGCGCCCGCCGACCGCTGCAAAAATCACCATCTCGATGGAAGGCACGATGCCGACCAGCGAGGGGGACATGAAACCCACCTGCAGGGTGAACATGGCGCCGCCCACGGCCGACAGCAGGGCCGCCAGGCAAAAGGCAAAGATGCGGAACAAGGCAACGTCGTAGCCGGAAAAACGCACACGGTCTTCCTTGTCGCGCATGGCCAGCAGCAAGGTGCCGAGCTTGCTGCGCTGTATCCAGGCGCACAGCACGATGGCGCCCAGCAGCAGGCCGCTGGTCAGGAAGTAGAGGATGTATTTGGCGTTGTCGGTGCGGGTGTCCCAGCCCATCAGGGTCTTGAGGTCGGTCATGCCATTGACGCCGCCGGTGTAACCCTGTTGGCCGATGATCAGCACCGTCAGGATCAGTGCCACGGCCTGGGTGATGATGGCGAAGTAGACGCCGCCCACGCGCCGCTTGAACATCGCATAACCGATGATGAAGGCCAGCAGCGTCGGCACCACCAGGATCAGCAGCACGGTGAGTGGAAAGGACTGGAACGGTGTCCACCAGACCGGCAGCGCGGTGATCTGGTTCCAGTCCATGAAATCGGGGATGCCGG
>CBFGNA010000208.1:0-5155 GCA_965650045.1 uncultured Polaromonas sp. | reverse complement strand
GGGCCGATCAGCAGCCTGGACACCGCACAGAGCATGGCCACTGCCAGCAGCAGCAGGGCCAGCTTGAGCCCCCAGAAAAGAAAGTCGCTCATGATTCGAAAATCTCCATCAGTGGCGCTTCGTAACGTGTCTTGATCATCTCGATGAAAGCGGCCGGGTCTTCCATGTCGAACACGAGCAGCAGCAGGCGCGAGCGGTCGAACGACAACTCGCCCCAGGCGGTGCCCGGCGTGAGGCAACAGATCATGGCCAGCACCGCCAGCGCATTCGGGTCGCGCAGCGCCAGCGGGATTTCCACAAAACTGCTGCGGATGTGCGCTGTGCGCCGGCTCAGCAGCAGCCGGGCCACCGTCACCGCCGAATGCAGCAGATCGCCCGTCACCCGCAAGGCCAGCCGCAAGGCGACGCCGGGCTTGCGCATGCGCACGGTGGCCGGTCGCAGGCTGCGCGTGAGCAGGGGCACGACCACCGCAAAAATCGCGGCCAGCAGCAGCGTGGCCAGATCCAGCGTCTGGTTGAGCAACAGCCACACGGCAAACAGCGCCAGCGACAGCGGCGGGGAAGGCAGCCAGCGGCGCATCATGGCGAGACTTTCTGTGCCGGCGGATTGGGCACCTGGGGCGTGCCCATCACGGCGTTGCGATACGCCGCGGGCCTGAGCAGGGCTTGCGCGGTATCCCGGGTGTGGTGCATGACCGGGCCGGCTTCGATGCTCAGGGCGATGCTGGCTGCCAGCAAGGCGCCCACCGGCAACACCTCCAGCACGCGCAGGGCGGGCATGCTGCTCATCGGTTGCGTCCAGAAATAACGAATGCCGGCACGGCTCAAGGCCACCAGCGTCAAAAAGCCCGACAGCAGCAGCAGCGCCAGAAAGCTCCAGCTCGCCGGCGCAATGACGGGGCTGTCCAGCAAGGCCGACAGCATGGCGAACTTGCCGACAAAGCCTGACAGCGGCGGCAGGCCGGCCAGCAGCAGGGTGCAGGCCACAAACCCGAGACCGAGAAAGGCAATGCCTGCCGGGATGGCACGGCCGTACAGCGCCTGCTGTTCGTCATCGAGGTTGACGCTGTCGAGCGCGGTGAGGTCTTCCGACAAAAAGGGCGCGTTGCCGGCCTGTTCGTGAGGCGCAATGCTGGCGCCGGCATTGCGCCAGCGCTCGATCATGTCGATCAGCAGAAAAAAGGCGCTGGCTGCCAGCGTGGAGCTGAGCAGGTAATACAACGCGCCGGCCCACACCGCCGGCTGGCCCAGGCCGATGGCGGTCAGCAGCGTGCCGGCCGAAATCAGCACGGCATAACCGGCCAGGTGCGACAGGCGCTGCGTGCCGG
This sequence comes from uncultured Polaromonas sp., assembly GCA_965650045.1. GTDB lineage: Bacteria > Pseudomonadota > Gammaproteobacteria > Burkholderiales > Burkholderiaceae_C > Polaromonas. The sequence continues at coordinate 3,827 of CBFGNA010000208.1, read as the reverse complement.
TGATGCCCAGCGCGCTGACAAACAGCGTGGACAGTCCAAAGGCCAGCAGGACTTCCTGACCAAATTGCGCCGACGGCCCGGTGTCGGGTGCGAACAGCACGGTCCACAGGCGCAGCACGGTGTAAATGCCAAGTTTGGTCAGCAGGGCAAACACGGCGCTGACGGGCGCCACGGCTGCGCTGTAGGCCGGCACCAGCCAGAAGTTGAGCGGCCAGGCGCCCGCCTTGGCAAAAAAGGCGGTGGCCAGAATGGCTGCGGCCGCATGCACCAGGCCGCGGTCGCCGGCGTTCAGATTGGCAATGCGGATCCCGAGGTCGGCCATGTTGAGGGTGCCGGTCACGCCGTAAAGCAGTGCGGCGCCCACCAGAAACAGCGACGAGGCAGCCAGGTTGATGGCGATGTAATGCAGGCCGGCGCTGACCCGCAAGCGGCCCGAGCCATGCAGCAGCAGGCCGTAGGACGCTGCCAGCATCACCTCAAAAAACACAAACAGGTTGAACAGGTCACCGGTGAGGAAGGCGCCATTCAGCCCCATGAGCTGCAACTGCAGCAGCGGATGAAAATGCACGCCCGCCCGGTCCCAGCGCGAGGTCGAATAAATCGACACGGCGAAGGCGATCACGCCGGTCAGCGCCACCATCATGGTGGACAGGCGGTCGGCCACCAGCACGATGCCAAAGGGCGCGCGCCAGTTGCCCGGCAGATAGACCCCGATCGAGCCGGGCCCGGTGCCGGTATCGACCGCATTGACCCAGCGCAGCAGGGCCAGCGCGGCCAGCAGGCCGATGAGGCCAGAGACCACGGTCAGCGCCGCCTTGGTACGGCGCCGGTGTTCCCCCAGCAGCAGCATCAGTGCGGCGGTCAGCATGGGCACGAGGATGGGCACCGCCACCAGGTGCGGCATGGTGGCATCGAGCAGCGTGTCCAGCCAGCGCAGGAGTTCGTTCATTCGGATGCTCCGCCGGATTTCAGGCCGGTGTCGTCCACGCTTTCGTCCTTGCCGTCCACATGGTCGGTGCCGGCCAGGCCGCGCGAGGCCAGCATCACCACCAGAAACAGTGCCGTCATGGAAAAACCGATGACGATGGCCGTCAGCACCAGCGCCTGCGGCATGGGGTCAGCGGTGTTGACCAAAGTGGCGGTGATGCCCGGCACCAGCACCGGTTCGCTGTCGATCTTGAGCCGGCCCATGCTGAAGATGAACAGGTTGACGGCGTAGGAGATCAGCGTCAGGCCCATGATGACCTGGAAGGTGCGGGGGCGCAGCAGCAGGTAGACCCCCGAGCTGGTGAGCACGCCGATGCCAAGGGCGAGGACAATTTCCATCAGGTCTCCCCCCCGGTACGCAAAGTACCGTCTTCACCAGGGACATCGCGGGACCGGCTTTGCCGGACCGCAGATGTCGTCCCCCCGGGGGGAGGGGCGGCTACACGCAGTGAGCCCGCAGCAGGGGGGGGCTCATTTTCTTCGGCCCAGCGGTGGCTGCGCACGGACTGGTGCGACAGCGCAGTGAGAATCAGCATGGTGGCGCCGAGCACGATGGAGAACACACCCATGTCGAAAAACAGGGCGCTGGGGACGTGGATGCTGCCCAGCAGCGGCAGGTGCAAGTGGGCGGTGTGGGTGGTCATGAACGGGTAGCCCAGCACCACGGCGCCGCCGCCGGTGGCCAGCGCCAGCAGCAGGCCGATGGCGATCCAGCGCCGCGGATAGATGCGCAGGTGTTCCTCGACCCACTCGGTGCCCGACACGATGTATTGCAGCAGCAGCGCCACGGACATCACCAGGCCGGCCACAAAGCCGCCGCCCGGCGCATTGTGGCCCCGCATGAAGAAGTAGGCCGACACCAGCACTGCCAGCGGCAGCAGCAGCCGCACCAGGACGGCAGGCACCATGAGATAACCCACGGCCGTGTCCACGGCCCGGCGCGGATTCAGCAGGTCGCTGCTGCCATCGTCGGCCTGGGCGCGCTGCTGGACCGGCAGGGCCATGGACTCCAGCGCGGGGCGGAAGCGGCGCAGCAGGGCATAGACCGTGAGGGCGACCACGCCGAGCACGGTGATTTCGCCGAAGGTGTCGAAGCCGCGGAAGTCCACCAGCATGACATTGACCACATTGGCGCCACCGCCCTCGGTCTGCGCACGGTCCAGAAAGCAGGGCGAAATGCTCTCGGGAAAGCGCCGCGTCATCCTGGTCCACGACCGCGCCGCCATGCCGGCCCCGGCCAGGATGGCGACGGCCAGATCGCGCCCGCGCCGGCCCCACAGGCGAAGCCTTGTCTGCATCGGGGGCACCACCAGCTTGTTGCGGACGGGGAGCCAGCGCAGGCCCAGCAGCAGCAGCACGGTGGTCACGGCTTCGACCACCAGCTGGGTCAGCGCCAGGTCGGGCGCGGAAAACCAGATATAAGTGATGCAGCACACCAGCCCGGCGCCCGAGGCGAGCATCAGGGAGGCCAGCCGGTGAAACTTGGCCTGCCAGGCGGCGCTGAGGGCGCAGATCGCCCCAATGATCCAGGTCATGGCAAACATCGGCGAAAAAGCCAGGGACGCGCGCTGGCCACGTGTGGCCGGCGCCAGCCAGAGCGCCGCCGCAGCGCCTGCGACAGCAATCACCACCATCACCAGCAACTGGGTTTGCAGGCGCCGCGTGCCCAGCAGGTAGCGGCTGCGCCGGCCGGCCTCGCTGACACGTGCCAGCAGGTTCTCGAAGATGCGCTGGCCGTCGAAGCGGTGCAACAGCGGTGTGTGCGCCAGCCGGCCTTGCGCACGGCCGCGCCGCTGCAGCAGGTAGAGCACGGCGCCGCCGGCCATCGCCACCAGACTCATGACCAGCGGCAGGTTGAAACCATGCCAGATCGCCAGGCTGTAGGCGGGCAGGTCGCCGCCGACGACGGGCCGCGCGGCTTCAGCCAGCAGCGGGCCCACCGACCAGTGCGGCGCGATACCCACCACCAGGCAGACCAGCACCAGCAGTTCCACCGGCACGCGCATCCAGTGCGGGGGCTCGTGGGGCGTTTTCGGCACCTTGTCAACGCAAGACGGGCCGAAAAACACGTCAAAAACAAAACGCGCGGAATAGGCCACGCTGAAGATGCCGGCCACTGTGGCAATGACGGGCAGTCCCCAGTCGATCCACAGCGTGGACCGGATGTACACGGTTTCCGCAAAAAACATCTCCTTGGACAGGAAGCCGTTGAGCAGGGGAACGCCGGCCATCGAGGCACTGGCGATCACGGCCAGCGTGCCGGTGATGGGCATCAGCTTCATCAGGCCGCTGAGCTTGCGGATGTCGCGCGTGCCCGTCTCGTGGTCAATGATGCCGGCCGCCATGAACAGCGAGGCCTTGAAGGTCGCGTGGTTCATGATGTGGAACACGGCCGCCACCGCGGCCAGCGGGCTGTTCAGTCCAAGCAGCAGGGTGATGAGACCGAGGTGGGAAATGGTCGAGTAAGCCAGCAGGGCTTTCACGTCGCGCTGGAACATGGCGGCGAAACCGCCCAGCAACATGGTGATCGCGCCGGCGCCGCTGACCAGCCAGAACCATTCGTTGGTGCCCGAGAGCACGGGCCACAGGCGCGCCATCAAAAACACGCCAAGCTTGACCATGGTCGCCGAGTGCAGATAGGCCGACACGGGTGTGGGGGCAGCCATGGCACGGGGCAGCCAGAAATGAAACGGAAACTGCGCGCTTTTGGTGAAGGCGCCCAGCAACACCAGCACCAGCGCCGCGCTGTACAGCGGATGCGCGCGAATCTCCCTGGCCGATGCCAGCACCACATCGAGATCGTAGCTGCCCGTGATCCGTCCCAGGATCAACACGCCGGC
>CBFGNA010000207.1:0-5196 GCA_965650045.1 uncultured Polaromonas sp. | reverse complement strand
TGGCCCTTGCCGCTGGTGGCGCGTGCAGCAAGCGCTGCCATCGCGCCAATGGCGCCGAACATGCCGCCCATGATGTCGTTGACGCTGCTGCCGGCGCGCAGCGGGTCGCCGGGCCGGCCCGTCATGTAGGCCAGCCCGCCCATCATCTGCACCACCTCGTCGAGTGCGGTGCGGTGGTCGTAAGGGCCCGGCAAAAAGCCCTTGTGGCTCACGTAAATCAGGCGCGGGTTCAGGCGCGACAGGCTGAGGTAGTCCAGGCCCAGCCGGGCCATGGTCGCGGGCTTGAAGTTTTCGCTGACGATGTCGGCGGTGGCAATGAGCCGCAGCACCAGTTCGCGCCCTTCGGCCTTCTGCAGGTCCACCGCGATGCTTTTCTTGTTGCGGTTGAACAGCGGAAAAAAACCGGCGCCCGAGCCAAGCAGCCGGCGTGTGTTGTCGCCGGCCAGCGGCTCGACCTTGATGACTTCGGCCCCCAGGTCGGCCAGCACCATGCCGCATGTCGGGCCCATCACCATGTGGGTGAATTCGATGACGCGCAGGCCGGCCAGCGGCAGCGTGGCGTGCGGCTGGCCCGATGGCTTGTCTTCAGTCATGCAGATCTTTCTGGCGGGTGTTCTCGCGCGGTGCTTGCGCTGGCCCGCCGGGTCAGGCTTGGGAAATCACGGTCCGGCCGGTGCGCTGGCCTGCATCATATCGATGCGCTCACCAGCCGGATTCAGCCTTGCCTGGGGATGGCTTCAACGCGCCACTGGATGGAGAGCGCCAGTTGCTCCCCCTGGCCGAGGACGCGCAGGCCCGGCCGGCCCGGCAGATGAAACGCATCAATCGGCTGCGTGATCGGCTCGAAGCAAAAGGCCGGGCCTTGTGGTGGCCGGTAAACCAGGCAGAAGTGCTGAGGCGCGCCCCCATCGCGCTCGAAGTCCGGCATGTGGGCAGTGAGCTGCAAGCCGCGCTCGGGCCAGGAGATAGCGGCCTGCCCACCCCAGCCGGTGTAGCCGTTGTCGATCAGCGGGCCGTTGGCAGGGGCACCGCTGTTGAGATTCCAGCCTGGCGGAAAATCGCGGGTATGCGCGACCGGCAGCGGGTCTTGGCCGCACAGCCACACGCCCTCCACGGGCGCGCTGATGCGTGTGCCGGGCGTGCGGGGAAACCAGGGATGGACGCCCAGGCCATATGGCAAAGGCTGCGTACCGAGGTGGCGGACCCGCAGTTGCTGGTCCAGCCCGCCCTTCACCAGCCGGAGCGTCTGCACCGCTTCATAGTGATAAGGATTGCCGGCGAAGCCGCGCGACACCAGTGTCATGACCAGGGTGTCGTCATGGGGTTGCGCCATGTCCCAGGACTGCAACCACCCATCGCCATGGATGGGGTAGGGCTCACCGCTGCGGTTGGGCTGCATGGGGTAAAACTGCCCGCCGTGGGTGAAACCGCCACCGCTGATGCGGTTGGACCAGGGCACCATGGCAAACGAGGCCGTCTGGTAGAGGTCCTCGGTGTGGCCGTCCCAGGGCCGCCACAGGTCCAGCCGGCCTTGGGGTGTGTCGAGTTGCCAGGCAGCCACGCTGCCGCCCAGCGAGGGGATCAGCCCCAGGTGCTGATCGGCATGGTGCAACCAGACAACGGCGTGCGCAGGGTGGGTCATGGAGGCGCTTTCACGGATGAGGCCGCGGGTTTTGGCGGCAGGGGACAGGGGGGACCATGGCCTTAGCCGTGAAACAGGCCGGCCGGCAGGCCCGGCGCGTCCATCTCGACGGCAAACAGGGCGCCGGCCAGAGGCTCTGCAGCAAGCTGGGCCGGCGTCAGTCCGGTGCAGGCGCTGCTGATGAACAGTGTTCGCAAGTCCCTGCCGCCAAAAGCACAGTTGGTCACCTGGCTTGCTGGCAGAGAAATGCGGCAGAGTTCCTGTGTGGTCACAGGGTCATGGCAAGTGACACAGGCGCCACCCCAGTGCGCTATCCACAGGCGGCCGGCAGCGTCCGTGGTCATGCCATCGGGCACGCCGTCGCCTTGCGCAAAAGCCAGCCAGAGCCGCTTGTTCGACAGGCTGCCGCTGGCCCCGTCGAAGTCATAGGCGTGGATGTGGCCGTTGACCGTGTCGTTGAAATACAGGGTTCGGCCATCGGCCGACCAGGTGGGGCCGTTGGTGACCGCAAAACCTGCTTCGTGACGCGAGCAACGGCCATCCGGGTCGTACCGGTAGAGCGACCCCGAGGGCGAGACACATCCGGCGTCCATCGTGCCTGCCCAAAACCGGCCTTGCGCATCACATTTGCCATCGTTGAAGCGGTTGCCCGGCAATGCGGGCTCCGGCTGGTGCAGGTAGCGCGGTTCGCGGTCCGACGCTGGGTCAAACAGCGCGAAGCCGCGGCGCAGGGCCACGATCAGCCCGGGGGCGCCGGCGCGTTCTGCCAGGGCTGAAATTTCCTCGGCAAACGGCCAGCTCTGGCGTTCGCCCGTGGCAGGGTGCAGCCGGTGCAGGCGGCAGGCCAGGATGTCCACCCAATACAGCGCCTGCTCGCGGCTTGACCACAAGACGCCCTCGCCCAGCTGCGCTCCGGGCGGGTGCACGCAGCGCACCTCCCCCGGCTGAGGCGCCGGCGGCAAGGCAGCGGCTGCGGGACGCTTCGAAAGTTGTTTCACGGGCGGAGTCCTGAGCTGTCTTGGCGTGAATCGGGTGGTGCGGTCGGGTGGGGCTTGACGCGGTGGATGATAGCAATGCATAGTGATGCTTGAAACTAATTTATTTCGTATAAATCAATATACAAATTGCAATGAATCAACATATTCACGCCATGCCCATGCGACCCGTGCCTGTAGCCGACCGGCAGGCGGTTTTTCCGAGCCTGAAGCAACGTTCGGTGTTTGTGACCGGTGGCGGCAGCGGCATTGGCGCGGCCATCGTGACGGCATTTGCCCAGCAGGGCGCGCGGGTGGCCTTTGTGGACGTGGCCACCGAGGCGAGTGATGCCCTGGCCCATCAACTGGAAGGTGCGGGCCTGGCCCGCCCCTGGTGGCGCGCCTGCGATGTACGCGATGTGGGTGCCCTGCAGTCGGCCATCGCCGAGGCTGCCGCTGAACTCGGTGATTTCTCGGTGCTGGTCAACAACGTTGCCAGTGACGACCGGCACAGCCTGGAGTCCGTCACGCCAGCCTATTACGATGACCGCATCGCCATCAATGAGCGGCCCGCCTTTTTTGCGATCCAGGCTGCCGTGCCAGGCATGCGGCGGCTGGGTGGCGGAGCCATCATCAACCTGGGCTCCACCGGCTGGCAGGGCAAGGGCGCCGGTTACCCCTGTTATGCCATCGCCAAGTCCTCGGTCAACGGTCTCACCCGCGGGCTGGCCAAAACCCTGGGACAGGACCGTATCCGCATCAACACCGTGTCGCCCGGATGGGTCATGACAGAGCGGCAGATCAAGCTGTGGCTGGATGCCGAAGGCGAGAAGGAACTCCAGCGCAACCAGTGCCTGCCGGACAAGCTGCAGCCGCATGACATTGCCGGCATGGTGCTGTTCCTCGCCTCCGACGATGCCGCCATGTGCACGGCGCAGGAATTCAAGGTGGACGCCGGCTGGGTCTAGGTCGCCTCCCCCCCGAAGCGCCTTCGGCGCCTCCCCCTCCAGGGGGCGACACCAGCGGCCCAGCAAAGCCGGTTCCGCGGTGTCCTTGGCCTGGTCGCGCAGGTTTAGTCTGCCTCCAGCCTGCGTCCATACAGCGTCAGGCTCGCGGTTTTGAGGGCCTTCATCATCACCTTGGCGGCGGGGGAGGGCAGGCGGTCGGTGCGCGTGATGATGCCGAAGGCGTCCATATGACACGGCATGTCCAGCGGAAGTATCGACACAATCCCATGCGCCGCATAGTAGCGGGCCACGTCCGCGGCGGCCACGGCCAGCATGTCACTTTGTTGCAGCATGCGGGTAATGAACAGCAACGCCGATGACTCGACCATATTGATCGGAGGCGCAAGCCCATCCTCCTGGAACATCAGCTCGAACCTGTGCCGGAGCACACTTCCCGCGGGCGGAACAATCCAGGCTGCAGACACCACGTCCCGCAAGGTGAGCCCTGTGACGCCCAGCAGGGGGTGGCCCGGCCGTGCCATGGCGCACACCGGTTCCTCGACCAGCGGCTCATAACGCAGGCTGGTTTTGTCGTGCTCGGCAAAAAGGCGGGCCACCAGGATGTCCAGCTTGCCCTGCTCAAGCCGCTCCAGCAATACGGGGCTGGTCTCGATGTCCAGTGAAATGCGCAAGGTCGGGTGCTCTTGCTTGACCACGGCCACTGCCGGGGGCAGCAGGGCCAGCCCTGGCGAGGTGATCGCGCCTATGCCCACATGGCCGAAATGGCCGGTCTTCAAGGCATTGAGCTCGTCGTGCGCCTGGTTCAGGCTGGCCAGCGCCATGCGGGCGTGGCGGATCATGCTTTCACCGTACCAGGTGGGCCGCATGCCCCGCGGCAGCCGCTCGAAAAGCGGGACTTCCAGAACGTCTTCCAGATCCTTGAGCAGCTTGGAGGCAGCCGGCTGCGTCATGCTCAGTACCTGTGCCGCGCGGTGAATGTTGCCTTCTTCAGCCAGGGCCACCAGCAGCAGCAACTGCCGGGTTTTCAGCCGCGCACGAATGAACCAGTGGTTGTAGGTGCTCATGGGGTTTTCCAGAATGTTTAGACAGATATCTATTTTGTCAAAAAAACGATTGGATCGATATCAAAAAGAAATCTAGACTGCAGCATCTCCAACGAGGGCCCCATGAAATTTGGCGAGTTGCAGCACAACGCCCGGAACTACATCAACGGGCGATGGGAAACCGGCATCACCACCGGCGTCAGCACCAATCCCTCGGACACGCGGGAAGTGGTCAGCGAATATGCGCGCGCCGACCGCAACCAGGCGGAGCTGGCCATTCGCGCCGCCTGCGACGCGCTGCCGCACTGGAGCCACAGCACCCCGCAGCGCCGTGCCGATGTGCTTGATCAGATCGGCGGTGAAATCCTGGCGCGCAAGGACGAGCTGGGCCGGCTGCTGGCGCGTGAAGAAGGGAAAACATTGCCGGAGGGCGTGGCAGAAGCCGCGCGTGCGGGCCAGATCTTCAGGTTTTTCGCGGGCGAGGCCCTGCGGATTCAGGGCGAGACCATGGCCTCGGTCCGTCCCGGCATCCAGGTCGATGTGACGCGTGAGCCCGTGGGTGTGGTGGG
>CBFGNA010000206.1:0-5202 GCA_965650045.1 uncultured Polaromonas sp. | reverse complement strand
AAGCTATCAAATCCAAGATCAAATCGGCGTTGATGTACCCGATTTCGGTGGTGGGGGTGGCGTTTGTGGTGGTCGCGGTGATCATGATTTTTGTGATCCCTGCCTTCAAACAGGTGTTTTCCTCGTTTGGTGCGGATTTGCCTGCCCCAACCCTGTTCGTGATCGCCATCAGTGAATTTTTTGTGGCTTACTGGTGGTTGATTTTTGGGGGCATCGGCGGCGGCATTTATTTTTTCATGCAGGCTTGGCGCCGCAGCGAAAAAATGCAGCGCGTGATGGATCGCGTGCTCCTGAAGGTGCCGGTTTTTGGGGTGCTGATCGAGAAGTCCTGCATCGCCCGCTGGACCCGGACGCTGTCCACCATGTTTGCTGCGGGCGTGCCGCTGGTCGAAGCGCTGGACTCCGTGGGCGGGGCTTCCGGCAATTCGCTGTATGCCGACGCGACAGAAAAAATCCAGCAGGAAGTCTCCACCGGCACCAGCCTGACGGCGGCCATGGGCAACGCCAACCTGTTTCCGACCATGGTGCTGCAGATGTGCGCCATCGGTGAGGAGTCGGGCTCGGTGGACCACATGCTGGGCAAGGCGGCCGATTTTTATGAGGCGGAAGTTGATGAGATGGTGGCCGGCCTCTCCAGCCTGATGGAGCCCATCATCATCGTGTTTCTCGGCGGCCTGATCGGCGGCATCGTTGTTTCGATGTATTTGCCGATCTTCAAGCTCGGCCAAGTAGTTTGATGTTGCTGATAGACGGGCTGCCCGCGGGTGTTGCCGCTGCATTGACCGGTATTCTCGGCCTGCTGGTTGGCAGCTTTCTGAATGTAGTGATTTACCGCCTGCCGAAAATCATGGAACGCCAGTGGGCGCTCGAATGCGCCGAAATGTCCGGTTCGGCGGCGCCCGCATCCGAGCCTTTCAACCTGATGGTGCCCCGGTCGCGTTGCTCCAGTTGCGGGCACGTGATTGCCTGGTACGAGAACATCCCGGTGCTCAGTTACCTGTTTCTTAGAGGGAAATGTTCGGTCTGCGGCACGAAGTTCGGGGTCCGTTACCCGATGGTGGAGCTGGCAACCGGCGCCTTGTTTTTCTTTTGCGCCTGGCACTGGGGTCTGGGCTGGACGGCGCTGGCGTGGAGCGGATTCTCGGCGGCGCTGGTGACGCTGGCCATGATTGACTGGGACACCACGCTGCTGCCTGACGACATCACACTGCCGCTGCTGTGGGCCGGCCTGCTGGTGGCGGCGCTGGGCTGGAATCCTCCGGTTGGCCTGAGTAACGCCTTGTGGGGCGCTGTCGCGGGTTATTTGTCGCTGTGGATGGTGTATTGGGCTTTCAAGCTGGTGACTGGCAAGGAGGGCATGGGCTACGGTGACTTCAAGCTGTTTGCGGCGCTGGGTGCATGGTTCGGCTGGTCGGCACTGGTGCCCATCATCCTGATGGCTTCGGTGATTGGGGCCCTGGTCGGCATCGCCATGAAATTTTCCACGGGATTGCGTGAGGGCGGTGTGGTCCCTTTCGGTCCTTTCCTGGCGGGTGCGGGGCTCACGGCAATGTTGTTTGGTCCCCAGGCCATTCTTCGCTTCATCGGTCTCTGAGCCATGCCGGCCTTGCGCGTGGGGCTCACGGGGGGCATTGGAAGCGGGAAAAGCACGGTCGCCCGGATGCTCATGGACGGCGGCGCCGGCGTGATTGATGCGGATGCCATCTCGCGGCAGACCACGGCCCCTGGAGGCGCCGCGATGCCCGGGGTTGCGGCGGCGTTTGGTGCCGACCTGGTAACGGCGGAGGGCGCTCTGGATCGCGAGCGTATGCGGGCGCTGGTCTTCAGCGACGCCGATGCCAGGCGCAGGCTGGAAGCCATCATCCACCCGCTGGTGAGCGAAGAAACCGCGCGTCAGGCGGCGCTGGCCGAGGCGTCGGGTCACCGCTGTATCGTGTTTGATGTGCCACTCCTGGTTGAATCAGGCCGATGGCGACAACGCGTGGACCGGGTGCTGGTGGTGGATTGCAGCGAAGAGACGCAGGTCAGCCGCGTCATGACGCGCAGCGGCTGGACGCGGGAGATGGTCGGCCGGGTGATCGCGGGTCAGGCGGGTCGCAGCCAGCGTCTGGCGGCTGCAGACGCCTGCATCAACAACGATGACAATTTGTCTTTGGCCGATCTGAACGTGGTGGTTCGACAACTGGCACAACGCTTCGGGCTATGATGGCCGCTCTTTCCGCTGAAAAAGATATATCGCAGTGATCCTTTACGAATATCCCTTCAACGAACGCATTCGCACGTACTTGCGGCTTGAGCACCTCTTTCACCGCCTTGGCGAACTGGCAGCGCGGGACCATCCGACCGACCACCACTACGCGATCACCACCATTTTTGAGGTGATGGACGTGGCTGCACGCGCCGACCTGAAAACCGATGTGCTCAAGGACCTGGACCGTCAAAAACACCAGCTCAACGGTTACCGCGGCAACCCCGCGATTTCCGAAGCGGTGCTCGATGAAGTTACCGCCCAGCTTGACGACTGCTTTGCCACCCTGACCAGCCTGCCGGGCAAGGCCGGCCAGTCCCTGACGGAAAACGACTGGCTGATGAGCATACGCAGCCGTGTGGGCATCCCTGGCGGCACCTGCGAGTTCGATCTGCCCGCTTATTTCGCCTGGCAGCACCTCGACGCGGCCACCCGCCAGAAGGACCTGCAGGGCTGGATTGCCACCCTGGTGCCGCTGGCCGAATCGGTGCGCATGCTGCTCAAACTGCTGCGTGATTCGGGATTGCCGCAAAAAGTGGTGGCCACCGGGGGCCAGTACCAGCAAACCCTGCCGCAAGGCCGCACTTTCCAGTTGCTGCGCCTGCGCATTGACCCGGGGCTGGGGCTGATTCCCGAAATCAGCGGCAACCGGCTCATGGTGTCTGTGCGCCTGATGCGCCATGAGAGCGATGACCGCTTGCATGCCTCGACCGACGACGCGGCGTTTGAACTGACACTTTGCTCCTGAAGCACGGGTTCCTGTTGGGTTGAGCCATGACTGCTGACGCACCAAAAAAACCAAAAATCGTGGTGTGCCCGACCTGCGGTGGGCCCAGCGTGTATGCGCCTGACAACCGCTTCCGGCCGTTTTGCAGCGAGCGCTGCAAGAATGTCGATCTGGGCGCCTGGGCCAGCGAAAGTTTTCGCATGCCTGCTGACGCGCCACCCGATGACCAGGTTTACGGCGACGCAAAATTGCAGTAGCCGTTTGTGCAGGCAGGCGGGGTAACCGCCCTTTCAGGGAGCGTAACGATGATTCAAAAAGCGTTTTTTCGGCGCGGTGCCCTGGTGGCCTTCACCATGGTGTTGTGCCTCGGCGGGGCCTGCGCGCCCAGCCTGGCCGCCACCGCCAAGGCCAAAAAGCCACCTGCCGTGAAAAAGCAGGGCAGCACCAAATTCATCCCTGGATCACAGGAAACACGCAAAGAGCGCACAGACCGGCTCAAACGCGAATGCAAGGGCCGGGTTGATGCCGGCGCCTGCGAAGGCTACACGCGCTGAGCCTGGCGGGAAGCCGCCGCCAACGGGCGTAACCAGGCAGTGTCTCAGGCCGCCGGTGTGCCGAGGACCTGCTGCAACTCGCCGTTTTCGTACATCTCCATCATGATGTCCGAGCCGCCAATGAACTCGCCCTTGACATAAAGCTGGGGGATGGTCGGCCAGTTGCTGTATTCCTTGATCCCGTTGCGGATTTCGGGGTCTTCCAGCACGTTGACCGTGGCCGGCTTGCTCACGCCGCAGGCCTTGAGCACCTGGATGGCGCGGCCGGAAAAGCCGCATTGTGGGAACTGCGCCGTGCCTTTCATGAAAAGCACGACATCGCTGGATTTGACGATTTGTTCAATGCGTTGCTGGGTATCGCTCATGGGGGAGTCCTTTGGAAGGGGTCAAGCTGGGCCGCGTGGATCGGATCGATCTGGCGGCCATCGTCTGCAAATGGCTTTCAAGGGCGAAAAATCAATGGCTGATTATCCCGCGGTTTGAGGCCTGCTGCCCCGGGTCGAGCCAGCAGCCCCCCGAACAGCGGGAGATACCGGCCAGGTCGCTGCGCCCTTGCACCTCGCCAAAGCCACCTTGTGCCAGTAGCGCTTGCACGGCTGCAGCCTGGTCGTAACCGTGTTCCAGCAGCAGCCAGCCGCCGGCGTGCAGGTGGCGCGGCGCGCGCTCGATGATGAGGCGAAGGTCGTCCAGCCCATCCGGGCCGGCGGTCAGTGCGGACAGCGGCTCGTGGGCCAGGGCTGTCAGATGCGGATCACCCTCTGCTACATAGGGCGGATTGCTGACGATCAAATGAAAGTGTCCGCTTACATTTTCCAGCCAGCTGCCCTGGATGAAGCTGACGGGCAGATCCTGTTGCCGGGCGTTTGCGCGGGCAACAGCCAGGGCATCGGCACTGGCATCCACTGCCGTGACCGCCAGTGCGGGACGGGTTTTTTTAAGCGCCAGCGCAATCGCGCCGCTGCCGGTGCCCAGGTCCAGCACGTGCGCCGCAGTGGGCATGCCGGGCGCAGCCAGTGTGTCCAGCGCCCAGTCCACCAGGGTCTCGGTGTCCGGGCGCGGCACCAGCACACGCGCATCGACCGCCAGGTCCATGCCGAAGAACGCCTTGCGGCCCACGATGTAGGCCAGCGGCTCGCCGGCCGCGCGGCGCAGACTCAGTTGCCTGAACCGGTCGGACGCCTCTGGCGACAGGGCGTCGCCGTCATGGGCCAGCAGCCAGCCCCGGTCACTGTCGGGCCGGTCCAGCGCGTGCAGCAGCAGCAACTGCGCATCGAGGCGATCCAGGCCCAGCACCCGCGCGGCGGCCAGCGCCTGGGCGCAGGTCGGGGCATTCAGCGGTTCAGGATCGGCCATGGTTGTTCGTCAGTTGCTATCAATTGAGGAGCTGCTTGCGCTTGCTGGACGGGGGCTGGAGGCCGATTTGATGCATAAGTTTTGCACTCAGCCGCCGGACGCCGACTCCAGCTCGGCCAGCAGCTCCGCACCGCGCGCGACCTGCAACGCCGTGACCACATCGTCCATGTCGCCTTCCATAATGGCCAGCAGCTTGTACAGCGTGAGGTTGATCCGGTGGTCGGTCAGCCGCCCCTGCGGGAAGTTGTAGGTGCGGATGCGGTCGCTGCGGTCGCCACTGCCGATCAGTCCCTTGCGGGTGGCGGCGTCCTTGGCGGCAC